>NZ_BAAGIR010000101.1:0-7294 GCF_054658155.1 Alkalibacterium sp. m-11 | reverse complement strand
AGTCCAATGGGACAACTGAAGAAAATGTTTGGGTAATGAAACACACAGAATGAGCCATTTTAATATTAAAATTGAAGAGTTACCATCTCTAGAAAAAAAGTTTCCGCCAAAGTCTTGACACATACAATATTTATGAATATTTTGACTTTCTGTAACAAATTGTAAGAATATAGAAATGTACTTCATGCAATTTCTCGGTATAATAGCGTGGCATTGAACAACTTATTTTAAGATATCTCAAATTCAAAAGAGAAAGGATTGTTCTTTAAGCGATGACAAAGAATATAGTGGGGATGGTTGTAGCAGTACTGGCCTTCCTGTCCTTAGGTCAAGCAACCACTGCATCAGCCCAGACGCTAGAAGCTATTCGGGAGCAGCAGGAACAAACTCAAGAAGAAATTGATTCATTACAGAAGGAAGTCAATACCGTGCTGGAAGAAGTGAGCGTATTGAGTACCGAACTAGCTGAACTGGATGTAGAAATCGAGGAAAAGCTGGAAGAAATCGGCCAGACTGAATCTGAAGTCTCAGCCCAGGAAGAAATCGTTGAGGCGAGAATGGAACAGGCAAGACAGCGTCTGCAGTCTCTTCAGTTAAATGAATCCACTCAGAACATTGTATTGACTATACTTGAATCTGAAAGCCTGTCTGATTTATTTAATCGTGCTCTTATTATTATGCGTCTGACAGATGCAGGCAATCATCAGCTGGAACTGGCTGAAGAAGAAGTTCAAGTACTTATTACTTTACAGGAAGAACTTGAAGCGGCACAGCAGGAGCTTGAAGAGAGACGAGAACTGGCCACTTCACAGAAAGAAGTCTTTGACGGAAAAGTTTCCGAGCTGCAGTCTCTGATCAGAGATAATCAGTCTCAGCTGACTGAACTGATCGAAAGAGGAGCAGTAGAAGAAGCGAGAATCGAAGAAGCGCGTCGAGTGGCTAGAGAAGAAGCTGCGAGAGCTGCTGCACAGAAAGAAGAAGAGGAAAGAGCTGCGCGTGCCGCTGCAAGAGCAGAAGCCGAACAGCAAACTGAAGTATCGGTTTCTTCTTCAGACAGTTCAAGTGCACAAGCTGCCGAACAGACTGCATCAAACAGCTCATCTTCAAATTCAAGTTCAGCTGCAAGTTCTGGTTCAAGCAATAATTCAAACAATAATTCCAGTTCAAGCACAAGTTCAAACAGCAGCCCGGCCCCTGCACCGGCACCAGCTCCTGCGCCAGCACCAGCTAAGCCGGAAGTAAGTTCCGGTAGAACGTTACGTGTTCAGGCTACAGGCTATTCAACCAAGCAGCCTAACTTAAGCACACATACGGCAACCGGCATCGATTTAAGAATCAATCCGCGTGTCATAGCAGTTGATCCTTCTGTCATTCCACTAGGATCAATGGTAGAGGTTGAAGGCATGGGCGTCTATATTGCCGGAGACACAGGTGGAGCAATTAGAGGAAACATCATTGATATCCACTTCCAGACAGTAGGAGAAGCACTGAGCTGGGGAAGACGAAGCGTAACGATTCGAGTACTGGATTAACCTCATTACATTATTATAGAAATCGGCCCATTGGAGACTAGTACTTCTCCAGTGGGTTTTTTTACTGTTGTGGACTAAGTGAACGAGGTCAGATTATGGAGTTGGTTTAATAATCCTGACATTCGGGGGACTGTCCCTCCATGACAGGACCAGAGACTTCTCTATTGACCTGTAACAGTATTCTGATTCAATGGAAGCTGATTTCGAGAAAGCAAGCAGTCATTATTAGATAAAGAAGACTTATTTGCTTTATAAAATGGAATGGTGTTTAATCTAAAGAGAAAGAGATTCTGGAATAGAGTTGACAAATGAACAAGGAGAATAGCATGTATTCTAAAAAACATTTAATGGATTGTCTCGACCATTTGAGGATTGAAAAAGAAGGGACACTACTGGTTCATTCGTCCTATAAAAGCATAGGGGAGGTGGATGGACGAGCTGATACTGTTCTGGATGCCTTGAGCGACTATATGGCAGACGGTCTGCTTGTCCTTCCGACTCATACGTGGAAGTACATCAGCAAGGACAACCCTGTCTTCGATGTCAAGAAGTCGCCGTCCAATGTGGGAATCCTGACTGAACTGTTCAGAAACCGGGAAAACACGATCCGATCGGAACATCCGACTCATTCGGTAGCGGCCCTGGGGAAAGATGCGGCCGCCTTTACAGCGGGTGAATACAAGCATGATACCCCATGCGCCGGAGAGTCGGTCTGGGGAAAAATCGTTGACAGAAAGGCACAGATTATTCTGGTCGGTGTCGATCTGACTAGAAACACGTTTATTCACGGCATAGAGGAATGGATGGATATCCCAGGCAGAATGACGGACAGTCATGAAGAGCTGTTCAGTATTCTGCATTCTGGAGAAAAAGTTCGGGTGCCCTCACGCCGTCACTGTGGATTGTCGTGGTCTGAGCATTTCTGGAAAGTCAATGATCTCCTGATTGAAGAAGGGGCGATGAAAACTGGACGATTCGGGGATGCAGAAACACGAGTTGTGGACGCACATATGACGACGGTGCTGCTGACCGAACTGCTGGAAAAGAACCCCGAGCTATTTACGGAGAATAAGCCGCTGGAACCGGAGTGGCGCTGTTATTTTAGAAACAAACGTATGAACTAAGCTGGAAAAGAGGCGGATTTATGAAACTGACGATCAGAAAACGGACCCTTGGAACTATCCCTCTGCTGGAAGTGGTGCAGAAAGAAAATAGAAACGAGCTACTCCCTCTGATAGTTTATTACCACGGCTGGCAGTCATCTAAGGAGCTGGTGCTTACCCAAGGTAGGAAGCTGGCACAGGCCGGTTTTCGCGTTCTTCTACCGGATGCAGCCAATCACGGGGACCGTTACCAGGAAATGACCCGTATTCCTTCGCTGGCTTTTTGGCAGAGCATCCATACCAATCTGTTT
Source organism: Alkalibacterium sp. m-11 (assembly GCF_054658155.1). NCBI lineage: Bacteria > Bacillati > Bacillota > Bacilli > Lactobacillales > Carnobacteriaceae > Alkalibacterium > Alkalibacterium sp. m-11. The sequence goes on along the minus strand of NZ_BAAGIR010000101.1, from coordinate 4,348 downwards.
GAATTTGGTTTTATTGTCAATCACTTCAGGAAGCTCGGCCTGGCTGACGACCGTATTGGCGTAGGCGGGGTATCCATGGGTGGATTCACTACCTGTGCTCTCCTGACACATAATCCGGAAATCAAAGCTGCAGCCTGTGTCATGGGCTCTCCGAAACCGGTCGCTTATCGTGACAGAATACTGACACGGGCAAAAGAAATGAACCGGTTTTATCCTCATGATTATGAATCGCTTCTGTCCTGGATCCCTTCGTACGATTTGTCTCTGAGGCCAGAAACACTGGCCGGACGCCCTCTTCTGTTCTGGCACGGCACGCAGGACCGTATCGTTCCTTACGAAGATACGGCGGCCTTTATTAAGGGAAATCAGATTCCAAATGTCAGGTTCATTGAAGAGGGCGAGAAGCACCTGGTCAAAGGCCCGACAATGGATGAAGTCACTTCGTTTTTTGTCAGGGAATTGGCCGGTCCTTATTAAAAATCTACTATCCAAAAGACACCTCTGCTTCCCAACCAGTATAGTAACTGAAAGGGACAGCAGAGGTGTCTTTTAAAAAACTGTTTGTATTAAAAGGCTGTGAGTTCCCACACGATGTGGTCACCTTCTTCGGGAACGAAGTCCGCAGCACTCACAGTGACAGTTTCTTCGTTAACTTCATATATCCAGTAAAGATTTTCTTCAGGAAGCTGGTCTATGCCTTCGATAGACTCAATAAAGCCATCATCAGTCACAATCAGATCGTAGTGCTGACTCATGATATCAAGTAAGGTTGAATCGTCAGCGACATCAAGAGTATCATCGGCAATGATTTCACCGTCGGCTACTATTGTCATGTTAATTTCTTTATCCAGATCAGCGGTTGTCGGGTTATTGGATGCAAGTCCTGAATACCATAGTCCTAGAACTAGCAGGATAACAAAAACGGAAACACCGATCAGGTATTTTTCTTTTTTATTCATTCGTTTCTCCTTTTTCTTGAGTGGACCGTTTCTCAAAAGCTGAGGTATCCGCCATTTTAAAGACTCTCATACAAGCTGGGTAAAGGATGGGGAAGAAGACTGCATTTCCTGCGGCATGAAGCAGATCATAACCCAGGCCGGAAAGATAATAAGGCATAAGAATGTTCCAGCCGATAATCGGGGCCTGTAAGACTGACACCACGAGGCCATATAAAATGCCTAGAAAGGCCACGTAGATCTGCAAATAGATGAGTGGTGTGTTCCGATGACTGTTTTTAAACATATTAGAAAGCAAAATAAGTGCAGCAAACCCACCGATTTGAGCCACCGTCCATGGGCCCATACCCAGATACAGGTTTGTTATGAGCACGGAAAGCAGTGCGACCGTCAGCCCCATCTTCCAGCCATAATAAAAAGTGATGCATATCAGAAGAACGGTCATCGGCTGAACATTTGGAATAAATGAAAAAGTCAGTCTGCCCACAGAAACCAGACTGGTCAGTAAGGCTATCCTTGTCAGAGCATACGTTCTTCCAGAAACCGGAGACCGGTTAAATTTTGACTGTCCAGTCATACGACATCCTCCTCAAGAGTCAGTAATAGCTTCAACTAAAACATTCATCTCAGATCCACTTTGTGACGTACTGTTTTCTATCATACAAAAGAATACACTGAAAGACAATGAGAAAAACGCACCCCCTGAGCATAAGAAAGGGACGCGCTATTTTTATCGAAGAATCAGTATGCACCACGGATGTAGTCATGAACATTATCCCAGTAGAATGTGCTCAGCTTATCCAGTTCCTCCTTAGAGAAAGGCAGGACATCGAGAGACTTGAGATTGTCGATCACCTGTCCTCGAAAAGCTGACAAATGTTCCCATTTCTGGTAAAATAGACTGGACATTTACGAGGCTTGAAAGGAGTGAAGGGGAACATGAAAGAGAATTATATCGATTTTTACAGAGGAAAAGACGAAGAGGCTTTTCTAAGTGCCTGGGAAGCGGAGCACGCAAAGCTGTCTGACGAGGCGATCGATGACCTGTACGCAGACATTGCCGATGCTGTTGACAAAGCAGTGAAGAACGGGACGCATGAACTGGGGGAGTCCTTCAGTTATAAGAACGTAAAAGTCGGACGATCAGACTTCAATACGTTCCATTCGCTTTATATTTTTGAAGAGTCCAACTAATTTAATCAACTGAAAGAAGGGGGTGCTTTTTTGACTACTGAAATCATCGAACATAAACTACAGCTGCTGACTGATCTGCCAGGCTGTTATATCATGAAAAACAGCAACGACGAGATCATTTACATCGGTAAGGCCAAGAATCTGAGAAACAGGGTCCGGTCTTATTTCAGAGGAGAACATACGGGAAAGACCAAACGTCTGGTAGAAGATATAGTAGATTTTGAAACGATCGTGACCGGTTCAGACAAGGAAGCCCTGCTTCTGGAGGTCACCTTGATTCAGAAACATCAGCCCAAGTATAATATCCGGCTGAAAAGAGGGACCAGCTATCCTTATCTTAAAATAACGAATGAACGGGATCCACAGCTAGTGATAAGTTCAGAAGTTGAACAGGATGGGGGCTATTATTTTGGACCTTACCCTGATGTATGGGCGGCTTCCGAAACTAAGCAGCTGATCCAGAAAATATATCCATTGAGAAAATGCAACGGTCATCAGAAACGGGCTTGTCTCTATTATCATATCGGTCAATGCATCGGACCTTGCGATCATGAGGTCTCAAAAGAAGAATATGATGCTCAAATCGCCCGTATCAAGTCATTTCTGAATGGTAATGTCACAGATATCAAGCGGGATCTGAAAGATAAAATGCAGGAAGCGGCTGAAGAGATGAACTACGAGCGTGCTGCCGAGTTCAGAGATCAGATATCCTACATTGAACGGACCGTTGAAAAACAGTCCATTATATCTAACAATTTCACGCCGCGTGACTTTTTCAATTATTACATGGACAAAGGCTGGATCTCTATCCAGGTCTTTTTTGTTCGCCAGGCTACACTCATCAAGCGGGAAGCCACGATGTTCCCGATTTATGACACGCCAGAAGAAGAGCTGATGAGTTTCATGCTGCAGTACTATCAGGATAAAAACAACCAGAAACCAAAGGAAATTTATGTCCCTGAGACAGTCGATCAGGCACTTCTGGAAGATACGCTCGATACGAAAGTTCTGGTGCCTAGAAAAGGCAGGAAAAAAGAACTGCTTGAGCTAACCGGGAAGAACAGCGAGCTGGCTTTGAAAGAAAAGTTCCGTCTGATCGAAATGAAAGAACGCAAGACGACCGGAGCCATTGAGGAACTGTCCCAGGCGATGGGGCTTCCTTACATCGAACGGATCGAAGCGTTCGACCACTCGAATATTCAGGGATCCAATCCAGTTTCCGCCATGGTCTCTTTTAAAGACGGGAGCCCGGACAAAAATAATTACCGGAAGTATAAGATAAAAACGGTCGTCGGGAGCAACGAGTATGCGACAACGCAGGAAGTTATCCGGCGCCGCTACAGCCGGCTGCTGAAAGAAAAGAAACCTCTGCCGGATCTGATCATGATGGATGGAGGAAAGGTTCAGGTAAATGCAGCCAGGGATGTGCTTCAAAATGAACTGTCGCTCATGATTCCTGTCGCCGGCATGGTCAAGGACAATAAGCACCGGACAGCCGGACTGATTTTTGGAGATGAACTGGAACCGGTGATTCTCGATCCAAGGAGCCAGGCTTTTCACCTTGTTCAGCGTGTGCAGGAAGAGGTCCACAGATTTGCCATTACCTTCCACCGAAACGTGAGGAGCAAGAACAGCTTTACCAGTCAGCTGGATGACATCGAGGGCGTGGGTCCGAAAACCCGTACGAAAGTCCTGCGTCATTTCAAGTCAATGAAACGCCTGCGTGAGGCAGAACTTGAAGAGCTGACTAAGTTGGGGATTTCAAAACCAGTCGCTGAACGGATAAAGCAGACACTTGAAAATTCAGCTAAAAAAACTAAACTGGACCCCATGTCAAGGACAGTTTGATAAAAACCCCTTATAATTTATTATCGCTCCTTCTATGATAACGTCATAGGAGGAGCGATAATACGTTTAAGCCTGGATCAATACTTAGATTTTGGGTGGGGATTATCCAACAAAAAAATGAATAAGAAGGATTTTAATAGCCTAGAAACCCTTGGTTTCTCAATCTTTAGAGACATGCATACAGAACGCGTTTATCCAAACTGGATGTTACGTTATTTTGAAATGTAGAAAAGCAAAATAATCCAGCCAGTAAATGTCACTTTATTCCGGCAGTTTTTTTTAAGAAAATGGGTCAATTAAGCGACAGAATCTGTTTATTCCAGCACGTTTGTCAGTTTAGACCAGCGGAT
>NZ_BAAGIR010000100.1:0-7296 GCF_054658155.1 Alkalibacterium sp. m-11 | reverse complement strand
ATTATCCGAACAACAAGTAACGGCGTTGCTCGATCAATTAATCGACACATTACCGGCGGCATTCAAAGAAATTTTGATTGGAAATCAGTCAAACCAAGAACAAATTGCTGCGTAATTTCTTTGGTGAAGGTTAATCCGATAGGATTGTGAAGCATTTATTAGGGTGCGAAACTTGAGTTATTATGAACTGAATATAGATGGTCTGAAAAATATTTTTTCTGTGGGGAGATGCCTTGTATAACATCTTTAAAAACTAAGATTACCCTAGCCTTAGATCTCAGATAATCCGTTTTTGGTTTTTGATAGGGGATTGTTTTGGTTACTGAATAGTAATAGTGAGATAATGCCTTGTCTATATTCTCGCTAGCCACTAAATAAGAATCATTAAATTTTGACATAATTTTAATATAAAAATTTTGCGTGCGATGATTAGGGTAATGATCCTTAATATACTTTTCAAACTTCTGTAGTAATTTATCTGCATCTTCACAACCGTCGGTTGAAATACTCATGGAAATCCCTCCTATAATATGTACCTCAATTATTTGCTATTGACTCATTAATGTAAAGTAATATCTATCAGAAAACCGTTCAATAGTTCATATCACGGAGGACTTCACATTATTTTCAACTTAACATTAAAGTTAAAATCGCGTATAATTCTCTTTTCCAATGGCTTTAACGTCGGTTGTTCATTTTGGTTGCCTGAGTGAATCACGAAAGAAAGGGGCAGCCCGTTACTATCCATGAACAGACCCATTTGAACAAGGGGGTTAGGGCGATTCTCTTTAGACATGCCGTATTGTTTTAAGCCTTCGGCTTCTTCAATTTCAAAATAGAAATTCGTGCAATCGTAATATAATACCTGTTGGTTACGTTCCACAATTTCTAAACTGTTCTGATAGACCATTTCTTCGATAGTATTTGATTCTTCGGCTAAAACATCTAGGGCACGATAAATGTGCTAGGATTCTACTTCGTGCGCTTCAAGTAAATCTTGCGCACACTCAAACGTTCCTTTCTTTGACCGGGGATTCAGTATACGCATATAAATCAGTCGAGAGAGTATCGTGTTTAAGTCATAAGAAAAGTTGTGTTTGTCTGAAATGATGCGGCAGACCTTATCCAGCTTTAGTTGATGATAAAGGGATTGTAAAAATAAATACCCGACATTGAATGACCGTTGGTCATTTTTAGGGATGGGTTTATGGGGATCAAATTTTGCTACAATCTTGGCCTTTTTTCGCCTCTTTTTTATCGGTATAGAATGCTTTTCTACAACTCGTGCAGTATCGGACTTTACTTTGTGATGCAAGCTCGTCCATCCTAATTCAGCCTTCATATGAGATTTCTGTTCGTCTGTGCGAGTGTTTGCCTCCGGCTTCCTTCAGATTCCACCTCACGGGGGACACCCTTGCCATTATCTAACAGTTCCTACTGCCAAGCATGTAGTGGACTTTCACCACCAAGTTAGCACCCATGCCAGGCGCACATCAAAATAAAGATGCTGATAAAAATTCACCAACATCTTTATTTCGAATATTATTCACTTCTTGAAAATTTATAGAGACTTATTTTTGAGTATAAAAATCTACTCACTTACCAATGATTGGCCATTTGTCTTAATTACTTCTTGGTACCAGTAGAATGAGTCTTTTGGATATCTTGCTAGAGTTCCCTTATTATAATCATCTAAATCTACATAAATAAATCCGTAACGTTTAGACATCTGAGAAGTTGATGCACTTACTAGGTCGATACATCCCCATGATGTGTATCCCATTAACTCTACACCTTCATTTATTGCATCATTCATAGCTAAGAAATGATCTTTAAAATATTGTATACGATAATCATCATGTACTTCTCCATCAATTAATTCATCTTTACTACCCATTCCGTTTTCGACAATAAATAGTGGGATTTCATAACGATCATATAAATCAATTAGAGCTATCTTTAATCCTTTAGGATCAATTTGCCATCCCCATTCACTAGTTTCTAAGGATGGATTTTTTACACCATCCGCTACATTACCACCTACTTTTTCACGTTCCTCCTCATGAATAGACGAAACTAGCGACATATAATAACTAAATGACAGAAAATCAACTGTATATTCTCTTAATACTTCAATATCTTCCTCTAAAATAGGAATATTAAAGTTCTCTTTTTCAAAATAATTCAAAACATGTTGTGGATATTTTCCTCTAATTTGAACATCAGAATAAAAGAAATTATCCCTATTTATTTTCTGAGCTAATTCAATATTCAGCGGATCACTGTTTTCAGGATATGTTAATAATCTAGTTAACATCGCTCCCATTTGTGCCCCGGGAATAATTTTTCTCATTGCTTTTGTCGCTAAAGAACTAGCAACAAACTGGTGATGAACCGCAGTATAAATAGCTTCTTCCGCATCTTTTTTATTAGTGTACTTTTCTTCAACAACCCCAACAGTCGTAAAAGCATGTCGGAATACACTATCAATTTCATTGAATGATAACCAATATTTAACCTGATCTTTGAACTCTCTAAAGCATACTTCACAGAATTTTACAAAGAAATCTACTACCTCTCTAGAAACCCATCCGTCATATTCATTAACTAAATAGAGAGGCATTTCATAATGGGATAATGTGACTAAAGGCTCAATATTGTTTTTTCTCATTTCATCAAACATTTTTTTATAAAATTGAATCCCTTTTTCATTTGGTTTTTCTTCATTTCCATTCGGAAAAAGTCTTGTCCAAGCAATGGATACTCTTAATGTTTTAAAGCCCAACTCACCAAACAACTTTAAGTCTTCTTCATATCTATTATAAAAATCTATCCCATGTCGTTTAGGATAATACACTTCATCATCAGTAGCCATCGCCTTCTTTATATCATCAATACCAACATGCCATTGACTTTTATAGTCCTTTACATCAACTTCTGGCTTAAACATCGCAACATCCGCTACTGACATACCCTTACCATCAACATTCCAGGCTCCTTCAAGTTGATTGGCAGCGGTTGCGCCACCCCATAAAAATCCTTCTGGAAAATTAATTTTAGTCATTATTTACTCTCCTCTAGCTCTGGTTTAATTCTATTCTCAGCTAAAACAAATGGAATATAGCATACAATACCAACTACTAGAATAATCAATTGCACAATTACCCCTGACAATCCATACCCTAAAAATGCGTTTAACCCCAGTGGAATCCCAAATGGCACGTCTACAGTATTTGGTGAAATGAATCCGATATTGTTAAAGAATAAAGCAATAGCAGTACCTATTCCTGATGAAAAAACAAATGGTATTGCAAATGTAGGATTCAATACTAATGGTAGTCCAAACACAATAGGCTCACTGATACCAAATAATCCTGGAATTAATGAAATTTTTGCTATAGCCTTTGAATCTTCATTTTTTGAAAATAACAATAATGAAATAATTAATGATAAAGTAAGTCCGGCTCCCCCTACTACCATAAAAACAATCCAGAATCCCATAGTTACTGGATTAGAAGGTTCTAAACCTGCATTCAATTCATTAATATTTTGTGCTAAAGCCGCTATTAACAAGGGATTTCTTACAGGTGATACTATTAATCCACCATGAATACCTACTAACCAAAATACTTGCGATAGAACTACTAATATTATTATACCAGCTGGTGTCTGTACTATAGCTTCTAATGGAGCCTGAATAATCGCATAGATATATTCGTTTAAATAATTTCCTGTTGCTAAAACAAATAGTTGTCCAGCGATAGATGAGATTATTAAAGTTAGTGCAATTGGAATTAATACGTTAAACGATTCAGTTATTCCTGCTGGAACACTTGGTGGCATTTTGATTATAAGTCTATCAATGTTGGTTAACTTGCTGAACAATTCAACAATAAGAATTGTTGAAATCATTCCAACAAATAGTCCTGATGCATTTATCGCACTAACCGGTAACCCGGCTGCTAACTGTGAAGCTCCTTCTAAAACGACCTCAACACTTTGTGGAATGACACTTATATAGGTCGCTAAGGCCAATACACTACTAGTAACTGGATTAACTTTGTTCGCTTGGCCTAAGACTGCACCAAGTATTACAGGAATAGCTAAAGACATACTATTTAACGTCGCAAAATTCATAGCATCAAAAGCTGGAGTTAGAGCTCCTAACCATTCAAACATACTGAACTGAGCAAGTCCTGTTGTCGGACTGGATAATAAAACATTAAATAATGTTGAAAACGATCCAACAATTACAAATGGCATATATAGCGTAAAGGTTCTCTTTATAGCTGATAAATACTTATTATCATCGACCCATACGGCTACATCATGAATTATTTCAGTAAATTTTTCCATTGCTGACATAGTGGTCTCTCCTCTTTATTATTCTTTTATTAATTCCTCTGCGAACTTCAATACTGCCTCACCATCACCACGACCGTAATCAATTGCTTTAATGACTGCCACTGGAGCCTTGTCACCCACGATACGTTTTACTTTCTTTAAAGTATGTGCCACTTGTGGACCTAGTAATAACACATCAAAATCATCCAACTGGTCCTCAATCAAACTTTGATCTGCCGCCCAAATTTTATAGTCTTTCCCTTGTTCTTTAGCCGATTCCTCCATCTTGTTCACTAAGATACTTGTAGACATCCCTGCAGCACACGCTAACATTATTCTCATTATAATTCCTCCTAAATTAATTTATTATGATGTAATACTTTGTAGATAGAAATAAATTCCTGAGCATTATCCATACTGGTTAAAGCTATTGATAAATGATCCTGAGCATGTATTAATAGTATGTTTAATTCCGTTTTTTCCCCCTTTGCTTCTGCTTGAATCAATGACGTTTGACTTTTATGTGCCTGCTTAAATGATTCCTTTGCCTCAGCCACTAATTTTTCTGCTAAATCAAAATTACCATCTCTAGCTTCTTCAGTTGCCAACATCGCTTTAGATCTTGCATCACCTGCATGTAAGATTAACTGAAACTCTCGTTCATAATTATCCATTTAATGACCTCCACCATTATTTTCTTTGATATCTTCTATAAAATTATTGTAATTTTTTTCTTTTATAATTTTGTTGATTTTATAAGAATTCACAAGGTAACTACTTATCGCCTGATAAAATAGTTGTAAACTGTTTTTATCATTTTTTCCAATCATAAATATCATAATAAATTGAACTTTTTTCTTGTCCCATTTTATTGGATGTTCTAATATTGAAATAATAGATTGGGTCTCTATATCAAATTGTTCAAATGGATGCGGAATTGCTACTCCATTACCTATTTCAGTTGAAAATAACTCCTCTCGCTTTAAGATTGATTCTAATAATTGATCAGGCAGTTCCTTAATTTGATTAGCTCTCTTTATCATTTCCCTAATTACTTCATTTTTTGTATCACCTTTAATATCCACAAAAAATAAATCTTCGGAGAAAAAACTCTCTATCTGCTTCTCTCTATCCTTTTCTATCAACAAATTTTCTATATTATTGAAATCCTCTTTTGTTAAAAAGTAGTTAACATGCAGTGAAGGTATCTCATATTCTTTACGAAGTGATGTTGTTGAAATCAAACAATCATATTGTGATAATTCAATACGGTCCACATTAATTGAATCACTAACATTTGTGCTTTTTATATATTCTCCATACTTTTCCATAATTTGATATTCAAGCATCTTTGCTGTTCCAATACCTGTGCCACAGATAATTAACACTCTTTTCTTCCTAATTGTTTGTTTTGGTTCTCTAACTCTCTGAAGTCCCAAATTCAAATGTAGTGCCAATAGTGCAATCTCATTCTCATCTAGTTGCTTCCCATACTTATTCGAAATTACCTTACTCGCTTCATTCGATAAAATGTAGCCTAAAGGAAAATTCTTTTTAATTTCTTCCACCAAAGGATTCTCTATTTTTATGTTATATTCTAACCTATAATTTAAAGGCACTAGATGCAGAGCCAGATTTCTTGTTAACTCAATATTATTACTCATATCAATATGAAAAGAGTTTTTAATAAGAATTAGCATTTCGTTAACCATTTCCAATATTTCATCAGAGATTACAATTTTTTTCTTATTCGCAATCACCTGCTTGGCGGATAATTGAATCATTAACATATAAATTTCTATAACAGGTAGGTCAGTATCAATTACTGTACTTATATAATCTGCCAACTCTTCAGCTATAGATTTCACTTTTGGCGAAAAATCATTTAGATGATTCTCATCAAATTTAGATCGATCATACTTATTATTTTTTATCCTATTTATCATGATATAAATGTGAACACTGAGATTTTCAAAACTATTATCTGATAAGTGATAATAGTTTTTAGCCAATATCCTTTTTATATTCAGCTCAATTTCATTGCAATTTATAGCATCTTTTCCATCAAAAAGCATTTCTAACCAATTCATTTTCCTTATTTTCATAGAAAAATATTTTCTCAAATCTGATTCTTTCCCTTGAATCAAATACCCTTTACCTCTAACATTTATGAGCTCCAAATTATGGCTAGCAAGTTCTTGTCTAATAGAAACTAAATCATTTCCTACAGTTGAGTAACTTGAATATAATTTTTCTGAAAAATCCTCTAGTGCTATTGGTTCTTCAGATAACAATAAACTTAATATGATATATTCCATTCTTTGTTGAGGCTCACTAAATATTGGGGTATTCATTTCATGAAAGTTTTTATTCCATAAATCCTGATCCTGTATTTCCAAAGAAATACCAACCCTTGGCCTACTTTTAATTACCCCTCCTTTGGATTGAATATCATCTCCGTACTTTTTGATTCTACTTAAAATTGTTTTAGTTGATAATCTTAAATTATCTGCAATTTCAGCACTACTTACTGCTGTATCTCTTTTTTCAAGAAATCTTATTATCTGTAAGAACGTTTTATCCAAAACCAATGCCTCCTCTCAAAAATAAATATAATACATAATGTCTGCGCTTTCATTCAATGCTTTTCCTCATTAATGTGGAAACTTTTATTTTTCTATTTTAACCTGAATAATTCATAGTACCTTGTCAGAACAGGCATTTACCCCGCTTTAATAAGGTTTATCAATCTATTCCTTATTCACCCGTTGGGTGAAGAAAAAAATATACAAAAAGAGCACACTCTATGTTATTGTAAAGTCGACCAAAACAACAAAAACAAGAGGTGTGCTCAATGTCAACTTTACAAGAAAAGCAACTACAATTCAATCCCCATTTGGTTATGTCAAACGATGGCGGTCAATTATCCAATGATTCCGGTCTCCTTTTACT
>NZ_BAAGIR010000099.1:0-7366 GCF_054658155.1 Alkalibacterium sp. m-11 | reverse complement strand
CACCCTTGTGACCTTAACTGAAACCATTCAAGTGTTTGTCAAGGGCAAATGCGGCTCCGATTGGTATAGTCAGTGGGCCTTCACCACCTTTAATTTTTAGTTTTCATAAAAAATTTGACAGTTCCCACTCGCCTCTTCTGCTGGTATGGAAGGGCAGCAATCAACTATTAATCTATGCGTTACTGTTAATATCTTTCAGACTCTCTGAAATCACACTCACATGTAACAAAGCCTCATACTCGCTCATATATTCCAAACCGCCCTCGTCAACAAGACAATATAGAGGAAAATCATTTTCCTTATCTAGTGATCTAATATCCTTCTTGAAAAGCTGAACATCAACTGAAGACTTAATTAAATTAGTGACTTTGTATTCATTTTTGAGATAGTCTTGAAAAGTCTCAAACATAAAAAGACGAAAACTATAGTATGTATTTACAAAGTCTGCGAATTCTTTTAGAAAAGGCACGGCACTGTCTCTCTTTAGAAATACGTCAGTGAAATGATTGAAGTCTGTTATCGCGTGCTGCTTCTCATACGATTCATAGATGCTCTGGGTCAATTCGTTTGACTTGTCTACGTAATGTTGTAGTTGGCTCATTCTTATTCTGCCTCCCTGTTTTCACTGATCGTCATCCATGAGCTGAATGGATTATAATTTTATAGCGTATAGCATCTGTCCTCTACTTGGAATTCAGACTCTGTAATATAGAATGTATCTGAATCACCGTTAGTAAAAACCAGTTCTGCTGAGTGTGAGTCTTCTGAAATACTGCTGAATGGCTGTCTAGTCATGTCAATGTGCCAGTAAACAAATCTCTGCGGGTAAGCCAGTACGTCTTCCAGGTTAGAAAAATCCTCAGAAACACTGACATTAAAGTAATCAACCATATCTTCGTCAACAGTATATTCATCAATTCCTTCCGAGCTGGTTTCGTAAAAAGTAACTGAACTGACCTCACAGCCATCGATGTGATTAATCAGAAAATGATCCATACGGCTGTCTCTCCACATCAGAAAAGCGGTTAAAACCCATATGACAATGATTAGTAAATAATTTAAGACCCTTCAGCACTATCTTTTTAGTGGAACGGTCACTTTAATTATTCTGCATGAGACAAGTCCCTTTTCGATCTGAAATAATAGTATAAACGAATGCGCGAGTAAATCATACAAACATTATATCATAATAGGATGTTAATATATTATATAATATTTTTAGTCTCTTGATACATCGTGGACCAAAAGTATAAACTTGCTTCCTGGAAGGCGTAAGATAAGTTTAATAATACTTGAATATATGAGTCTGAAGAATGATTCCTTTTCCATCTATTAATGGTAAGATTACTTTAAATTCATTGATTGGAAAGTAGGATGGAAAATGGCTAAATATATTTACGAAACAACCGGAAATTTTGATAAGTTTGTAACTACTGTTCGTGATTTGGCTCAGGATATCAGTGCGACTACAAATTATGAAGACGGCCATCAATTCGGAAACACCAGCTCCTCGATGGTCTTTGAACGTTATAGTGTTGCCGGTTCAAGCAGAGTATCATTAAGCGTGATGATCACTGAAATCGATGGAATAATTCAACTTGTCGCTATTCCTTCTGGTGGCAGCCAGGCAATAGCATTCAAACTGAACAATATCGGTGAAGAAGCCTTTTTACAAAGATTCAAGGAATCACTGGAAACCAGCAGGAAGACCTGGTAATCATAATTATAAATTTTGAACTAATGGATTCTTCTACATAAATTCTTAACTATCATTCTATTAATCTGAAATATACTTTATACAAGCAGTTGCTAATATAATATAAGAAAATGGACGTGAGAAAATGATGAAGCATACTGAGTTACATAGCCTTGAAGCCGACCGACTTTTAAGCGACTCTTTAGAAGGATTCGCTGAAGCCGCCCTCTTCCCTGCTGACAAGCTGACAAAAGTGCCATACTGGAAAAAGCTCTGGAATGAAAAACGTCTGGAGAAATTACTGAGAGATTTGATGGATGACTTGGAGCCTCACATGTCGGAGCTGGCGGGTTATGCTGAGGATATGGATGATAAGCATTCAGACACCGTCAGTCGAGTTAAGCAGTTAGTTACTAAAACGCTTAAAGAGATCGATGAGAAACGTCTCCTCTTTGATCGGCCATTCCTGACTTACTTTATGTCTCAAGGCTATATGGATGTGGCAGAACATTTTATCGAGCGAGCGAAAAAAGAAGATCCGAATCTGAAAAATGAAGAGATTTTCCAGGCACTTAGAAATGTCTGGATCATGAATAGTCTTCAGCTTCTGTGGGATCAGCCTCTCACCCTCACCTCCCCTATGTACGCCTACAGTATGCTCTACCCGTACACTGATAATCTTCTGGATGATCCTGACGTGAGTGGAGATATTAAAGAAGCGTTTAATGATAGACTTAAACGTGTTTTGTCAGGAGAATCAGTTGAAGGATTAAATGCTAAAGAAACTCGGATGTTCGACTTAGTCGAAGACATTCATGCAGCCTTCCCGCCTGAAAACAATCCAGAGGTTTGTGAGAGTATTATGCTTATCCAAGCAGCTCAAATCGACAGTATGAGGCAATGTGGCGAAGATGAACTAACTAAAGAGGACCTGCTGAAAATCAGTTTCTACAAGGGAGGAACGTCGGTATTGGCGGACGCTTTTCTTGTTAGAGGGTCACTGAGTTATGAAGAGATGCTGTTTAGCTACCAGTACGGTGCTTTTCTTCAGCTACTGGATGATCTTCAGGATAAAGATGAAGATACAGAACAAGGCAATCAGACCCTTTTTTCCAGGATCAAATTAAATGAAAAAGCAGATGATGATATCCGTCAAGTCATAGCGTACATTTACTCGGTCAATACAAAATCGGCGTCAGATTCAAACCATGCTTCCTTACTGAAAGAAGTTATCGGTCAATGTACCCTGCTCATGATTATGGAAGCAGTAGGCAGGAACCCTGATACTGTCTCTGTAGCCTTTTATAAAGAACTTGAAGCCTGCTCAAAAGTCAGATTGTCCTTTTATAGAAAGCTTAATGAAAAAATCAGCACATTTATCAAGGAGTCCGAACTATTGGGCTGACTTAATTCCTTATAAAGCTAAAGGAACCCCTCCACCAGGAAAGATTGGACCTGATGAAGGGGTTCTTTTAGTCTTCTGAAATCAGTTACCTTTCAGCATATCTTCAGCCATCTTACGGTAGTCTTCCAGACCTGATGACTCGGCAAATTCGGCAATGGTAATGGCTTGAATAGAAAGGCGTTCGATCGTGTGCTCTTTCATCTTGGGCCAGGTCCGTCCACCGGCTGCTTTGTAAGCTTCAATCAGCTTGTCCAAACCGCCTTCACCAAACAGCATATAGACAGCGGAAAAATCGATCGACGGATCAGAACCTTCTGCTTCAGTCCAGTCAATGATCCCTGTGACTCGATTGTCATCATCGATAAGTGTGTGTCCTGGGAACAAGTCTCCGTGAACCATAACTGTGTGTTCCGGCCAGTAAGTCTTATCATTCACCCAAGTCTGCCACCTCTCCCAGAGCTTGTCCGATACAGTGTAGCTGTTTTTAATCTTGTTCATCCGGGTCTTCAACGTATTCTTTACCTCTTCCGCAGAATATATGTTGACCCCTGCTCTACTCGCTTCCTCCAGCGGCAGATTGTGCAAGGCAGCAAGGCTCTGTCCGAGTGAGGTGATGTATGTTTCAGGAACAGCTTCCGGGTCAAATACCCACTTCGGTTCCTGAGTTTCTGGGTCAGTTATGACGGCAGGCTTACCTGTAAGTTTTTTATATAAAATCAGGTCATCACACACTATTTGCCAGATGGGGACTTCAAACGTCGCCTGCTTACTTCTGATGAAATCAAGGAGTCTCTTTTCTTCCATGATTTTGTCGTAGACGTCTTTTCGCCTGGGAATTCTGCAGACCCATTCCTGTCCGGTTGTATCTTCTGCAAAGATGACCTCGAAATCCAGTCCCATGGATTCGAGAGTCATGGATGCTTCGATCAGATCGATTCCAGATGATGCAGCCTGATCTCTAACGCGTTTTGTTGTTTCGTTCATTGTATTCTTTCCCCCGTGTCGTATTTCCATCATACCTTTGAGCGATGATCAGGACGATGACTGTCCAAAGTAGAAAGACGATCGTGACCGGTGTCGGAGGAATGCTGATGCCCAGAAATTCCAGCAGAGCCATAAGCAGAAACGCTCCCCCGCTGATATAGGCGTAGATTCCTAGAAAGCGGCTGAGACCGTCAGTATCTACCTTTTTCTTTTTTTCTTTAGGCATCGTATTATACCCTGCGATCAGCATGTCCCATTTCAGAACATGCACGGCGAAGCCAATGATCAGCAGGAGAATGCCCATGAACAGATAAGTCCACATGTTAGTTCCTTCTTTCCAGGTTAAATTTATTATTATTTTTCAGTATGATAATTCTGAGGACGCCAGTTACCATCAGAGGCCTGTTTCAGAAAATCATAGGTCTGAAAGGCACTTGCGTTGGCTCCGAATACATCGGGGCCTTTTTCCTTAGTAATGGCGCCAAGCTCATAAAGAATCCACGTCATATACTTTTCCGCCCAGTTCTTGTCAGTCACCTGATACAGGCGTGATAAGGCAATGGCATCTCTATCTTCGAAGATGTCATCCAATGGGCGTCCCCTGCTATTTTCAATTTTGATAAAAGCACTTAAAATATCAAAAAAGCTGTCTCTCTGATGGACTGAAATTACTCCGGAATGGGTCATGACTTTGAAAACAGCCAGAAGTTCAATAATTTCTTTGTAATCGGGAAGGTTCAGATTACTGAGAATCTTCTGACTGTGTTCTCTCGTTTCTTCCATGGCGCTGATAAACAGCTTGAACTTACTTAGTTCCTCCTCGAATACAGGACCTTCTTTTGTAAAGTCCGGGTTGAAATACAGGTATTCTCTAACCCAGGGTTTCTCTTCTATCAGTTCAGTCAATTCAGACATGATACGCTCCTTTTAAGCATAGATATAGTGTTTAAGTTCATCCAGTCGTGCTGCAGTATCTTTTACACCCAGGTCATACATCATCTGAAGCTTGTCAGGGTCACGTTCGAGACGTTTGATCGGAATCGCTACAGAAGGACGGATAACGAAGGCCTCTTTCGTTTGCTCATCCTTTGTAATCTGCTCTACAGTATTGTTGTAGTTACGGTATCGCTGTTTCAAGGTCTCTTTAAACTGCGGATACTTTTTATACCACTGATCGATCAGGAAAGGGTTTGGCTTTGATTTTCTGTAGTCAAGCGGACGGGTGAGTATTACGATTTTTTTATCGTAACCCAGATCACTAGCTTTCTCGTACGGGATGCTGTCAGCTACGCCTCCATCCAGATAAGGGGTTCCTTCCAGGTCCACAGGTTTTGATACAAAGGGCATGGACCCTGATGCTCTAAGAGTTTCCATCTGACTGAATGGATCAGTGATCTGCTTGTATTCTGCCTTTCCAGTCTCCATATTAGTTACAGTGGCATAAAAATCGATGTTAGACTTTTTGAAGCTCTGTTCATCAAAGACATCCAGTGCATAAGGAACAGTATAATAGGCAAACTCCTTATTGATGATGTCACCTGTTCTGAGCAGATGCCTCATGCCCATGTAGCGTTTGTCTTTTAGATAGGTTTTGTTGTACCTGAGTGCTCTGCCTTGCTGTCCTGAAGCATAGTTGATTCCGAACAAGGCCCCGGCTGATACGGTAACCATACCGTTCACTTTTATTTTTTCATTCATTAGTGTGTCCAGCACACCTGCTGTATAAAGGCCTCTCATGCCTCCACCTTCCAGCACCATTCCTACTGACATCTTCTCACCTTTTCATGCATATACTAATGTTTCATCCTTTTTACTATACCATTTTTTAGCATACTTAAGAAAGATTCTTCTAGAAATCCATTGGCTAAAAAGAGCCCGTCTATTGGACTCTCTATCATTTCCGGAGCGTAGATTAATCACTTTCAGTATGTGACTGAAGGAAATTGATCATGATATCGATCACTTCCTGAGTGAAAAATGGTCCACCGCCGTGATCAGCTTCGTCTACACAGTAGAAAATGGAGTCAATGCCTCTCGAGGTGCAGATCGTATGCAGCTCCACGCTTTGCTCAAAAGGGACGATTGTGTCTCTATTGCCGTGCATGATCAGTAAGGGAGGATATGTCACATCGTCTTTTAAATAATGATGAACCGTACCCGCCATTTTTCTGTCGACTGCTCCATCTGATAAGAAATCAGCCAAAAGGAGATTTTCCGGACTGGTTGGAACGTCGTGTGGGACTGTCGAGTTAGGTGTGCTGATGGTAGTTAAATCAGTAACGCCATACAAATCGATTATCCCTCTAATATCTGGAAGAGGCCTACTGGACGCATCCAGTTGATCCGTCCCCCATGTGGCCCAGCTCAACAGCGCAGTATGTCCGCCGCTGGAATCACCTGACAGGAATAGGTTAGTGATGTCTATAGGCAGCTCATCGGCATGATCGGCCAGGTAACGGACCGCCGTCTTGCAGTCTTCGACGTGACTGGGAAATGTTGCATCTGGAATAGGCAGGTATTCGACAACTGCCAATATGTATCCACTCGTCACTATATCCTTGAAATCAAATATGTGACCATTCAGATTCTGCTTGAACCAGGCTGACCCCTGGACATGAACGACTACAGGGTAGCGTGTCGTTTCATTACCATGCTGGTCAGGATACACCATGCGGATCTTCAGATTTTGGCCATTCTTTCTAGTGTAGACTAGGTCTTCACTGTCCGCCCGTGCAAGTATATTTGTCAAATCACCCTTGACTGTTTTCATCCCGGGTGCTGTCGCTTCAGATTTTGGCATTGTTTCGGGAGTATAGGACATTCAATTACACACACCTTTCAAATGGGAATATCTTATCTATGAGTTTATATGTCCGGTCAATTGATGTCAATTTAACAAGTAATCGCTTCCTGAAGTCTGTATAAAAAAGCACAGAACTGAAGTTCACCGGATAGTTTCGTGCTGAACTATTTCCTGACGTAATATTCTATAGTTTAAGACATAAAACAATGCCTGAACTACACTCAATTTCGGATGAGTATAGTTCAGGCATCTGGTTCCTTGCTGTACTTAAGTTTACTTGTCCAATAATGAAGTTTATCCTTCTAGAATCAAATAAACTCAATTCAAGGTGAACTACCCACCACTTAAATCCTTTGGATTTTGAAGTGGGGGCTTCCTACGAACTCCATTCTTGTCTGCACAGACTTCATACAGACAGAGGAATCGGATAGGGGTAGGCTCAAAAGGCAGTCCCTGCCTCATTGATTTTCTTTTACTT
>NZ_BAAGIR010000098.1:0-7428 GCF_054658155.1 Alkalibacterium sp. m-11 | reverse complement strand
TAAGAGATTTAATACATTTGTACGAGCGATAGAGATATTTAAATTATTGAACCGCCGTGTACGGAACCGTACGCACGGTGGTGTGAGAGGACGGTAAATAAATTAATTATTTACCTCCTACTCGATTTCTCGATTAAACTGTAAGTATCATGTATGGTATAATTATAGAATGAAAGCAACAATGAAAAAGAAATCAAAGGGGCGCATTATGAAGAATTTACAAGTAAAAAAACTGGCAGCCAGTCGGATACAAAAAGGGTATCCGGCTTTAGAAGACTATGATTTCAAAGATAAGGACCAAGTTGTAGAAGGCGACTTTGTGAGACTGGTAGACAGCTCCCGCAAGTTTGTCGGGCTTGGCTATATTGGAGACGAGAAAAAAACAGCCGGATGGGTACTGTCTCTAGACGATACTGACAAGCTTGACATATCTTTTTTCGATCGTCAGTTCAGAATTGCACGGAAGAAACGGACCCCATTTTATGCAGATAAACTGACGACTGCTTTCCGATTCTTTAATGGAGAAGGCGATGGAATCGGTGGGATAACGGTAGACTATTATGATGGGTATTATGTCTTTACATGGTACAGCGAAGGGATTTACCAGCATAGAGACATGATTCTGGATGCATTCAGAATGGCTGTGCCTGACTACAAGGGAATCTATGAAAAGCTGCGCTACCCATCAGCTTCATTCAAGTCAAAATTTGTAGACGGAAAACAGGCAGACGAGCCAATGACTATTTTAGAGAATGGGATTCGCTACAATGTCTACCTGGATGAAGGATGGATGACAGGGATCTTCCTGGATCAGCGAAATGTCAGAAGAAAAATCATGGAAGATCTGGGTATGGGCCGTAAAGTACTCAACGCCTTCAGTTATACTGGTGCCTTTTCAGTCGCAGCCGCAATGGGAGGTGCATCAAAAACAGTCAATGTTGATGTAGCAAACAGAAGTAAGGGAAGAACTAGAGAACAGTTTGAATTGAATGGGTTGAATCCGGATGATCATGAAATCCGAGTAATGGATGTTTTTGATTATTTTGACTATGCCAAGAAGCATCAACTGCGCTTTGATCTGATTGTTCTTGATCCACCAACTTTTGCCAGAACTAAAAAACGAACGTTCAGCGTAGATAAGGATTATTCTGAACTCGTAAAAGATGCAGTAGAGGTACTGGCTCAGAACGGTGTACTCATTACTTCTACAAATGCCTGGAGCGTCAGTAGAGATGACTTTTTTGAAATGGTCAACGATGCACTGGAAGAGCTTCAAGTAGACGCGTATCTGATGGATGAACATGATCTGCCAGATGACTTTGCCGTCAGCAGAGCGTATCCCGAGGGCCACTATCTTAAAGTGTTTGTGCTTGAACGGACAAACTAAATTAACTATATAAGTGTAGACGTTCTGCAGGTTGACCTAAGAGGATAAACTGCAGGGCGTTTTCTTGTAGTACAGGAAAGGCTGAGCCTGAGTGATTATGGACGCTTAACGGTAAAATGAACGGTCCATGTAGTTATGATTTTTTCATGAAAAATTATGTTCTTTAAGCTAACTTATACTAAAGGGCTCTATAGGTATGCTAAAATAGTAGGGCATATGTAGAAAGGAAGATCGTGATGACCGCTTATATCAGTGTTAAAGACGAAGTAAAGAAATACAAATCTGGAGAAACAGAAGTGATTGCAAACGACAAAATCACTTTCGATATTGAAAAAAATGAATTTGCTGTAATCGTCGGTCCTAGTGGTGCAGGAAAAACAACTGTTCTGAATATTCTAGGTGGGATGGATGCTGCAGATGGAGGAGAAGTCATTATAGACGGAACCGATATTGTGGGCTTCGACCAGAAACAACTGACTGAATACAGGCGCAACGATGTCGGATTCATCTTTCAGAATTACAATCTGATTCCTAACCTGACTGCGAAGGAGAATGTTGAATTGGCAGCTGAGATCTCACCTGATGCTCTTGATGCGGAGGAAGTGCTCATAAGTGTCGGACTGGAACATCGGATGGACAACTTTCCGGCTCAGCTATCAGGAGGAGAACAGCAGAGGGTGGCTATTGCCCGGGCCCTAGCTAAGCAGCCTAAGTTGCTTTTATGTGACGAACCCACCGGAGCACTGGACTACGAAACTGGAAAGAAAGTTCTCGACCTTCTCAGCCGTTCAAAAGAAGAATATGGAGCAACGGTTGTCGTCATTACTCATAACCGTGCCATTGCTCCAATGGCTAATCGAGTGATCGACATCAATAATGCTAAAGTCAGAGAAGTCACCATCAATGAACAGCCTCAGTCTGTTGAAAGCATTGAGTGGTAAGCAGATGCCGAATAGAATTGAGGGGATAAGATGAAATATCGAACAGTTTGGAAAGACACTTTAAGAGAAATCTGGCGGACCAAGACCCGCTTTCTGTCTATTTTCGCCATCATTATGCTGGGCGTTGCCTTTTTCGCTGGCTTGAGCGCAACGGGGCCAGTCATGGTCCATACTGCCGGAGACGGTCAATGAAATTGCACTGGATAACACGAACAGCTATTTGGGCGACTATAAAATCGGGGATACAGTTCAGATCGAAGAAGGTACACCGGACGAGTATGAAGAAAATTTTTCTGAAACAACTTTCGAAGTAGTGGGATTTGTCAATCATCCTCGCTATATTGAGCGGATGGAACGTGGCAACACCCAAGTCGGGACAGGTTCTCTGGATGGCTTCGCATTGGTACTGGAAGAAGTGTTTGATATGGAAGTACATACAGACGCCTATTTACTTTTTGAAAACGCACGCGAGTATGATGTGTATTCAGAAGACTATGATCAGTATATTGATGAGCGCACAGAAGAAGTCGAAGCATTGCTAGCAGATCGTCCTTCCGAACGCTATGAGGCACTCGTTGAGGAAATCGAAGAAGAAATCAGTGACGGCTATTATGAAATCGAGGAAGCGCGACAGGAGCTGGAGAATGCCGAGCAAGAACTGGAAGACGCCCGAATTGAAATTGAAGAAGGGGTTGAAGACTACGAAGAAGGACTTGATGAGCTGGAGCAGGAAGAAGCAGACGCCAGAAGAGAAATCGAAGATCAGCGTGCTCAGCTGCAGTCCGCTCTTGCTGAAGTGGAATCAAATAGACAACAGCTTGAAGCAGCTCAGATAGAAGATCCACAGACCTCCACTGAACTTAATGCTCAGGAAGAACAGATCCAGCAGGGACTGGCCGAACTGGAACAGGCAGAAAATGAGCTTGATACTGAAATTCAGGAAGCGAGTGCTGAACTGGAAGACGCCCGCGTTGAGCTTGAAGAGGCACAAGAAGAGTATGAAGAGAGGCTTGCCGAGTTCGAAGAAGAACAGGAGAGTACAGAAGAAGAGATAGCAGAAGCAGAAGCAGACCTGGCAGAAGCCGAAGAGGAACTTGCTGATCTGGAAGAGCCGGAATACTTTATTCAGGATCGGATGTCCTTTCAGGGCTACGGAGAGTTTGATGAAAATGCAGAACGGATCACAGCAATTGCGCAGATCTTTCCTGTCTTCTTCTTCCTGCTTGCGGCACTGATATCGCTCACAACAATGACTAGAATGGTCGATGAGGGAAGAAATCAGATTGGAACACTAAAAGCTTTAGGTTATGGAAACTTTCCTATTGCGATGAAGTATTTCGTTTATGCCTTTATCGCAACAGTTGCAGGTGGAATTATAGGTCTGCTACTAGGGTACTGGATCTTCCCAACTGTAGTAATGGATGCCTACAGTTCAATGTATAATCTGCCATCCGCAGATACACAGTTCTACTGGAGTTACGCCGTCATTTCAATTACAGGTGCACTCCTTGCAACAGGTTTATCGACACTCGTATCCGTTCGACTATCACTGAGGAGCAACGCAGCTACCTTGTTGAAGCCAAAAGCACCTAAAAAAGGTAAACGGATCTTCCTGGAATACATGCCATTTATCTGGAATCGGTTCACCTTTACTCAAAAGGTTGCGTCGAGAAATCTGTTCAGATATAAGCGTCGCATGCTCATGACTTTATTTGGAGTGGCTGGTGGAACTGCACTGCTTCTTACTGGGTATGGACTTTCCGACTCGATTGGAGATATCGGAGAGATACAGTTTGGAGAAATCAATCTGTACCAGGCTATTGTCTCAGAGAACACTGATGCCAGTGAAATTCAGGTCGAAGAGTATATAGAGACACTTGAATCCTTAGAAGGGCTGGAAGGGCACCTACACGTCAGTCAGGATAATGCCTACGCAGAAAGAGACGGGGAATCTCACGATATCAATCTATTTGTCCCAAGCGAACCGAGTCGGATGGAAGAGTTTGTTGTCCTTCGTGATCTGGATGATGAATCGGTTACCTTTGATTTACCTGAAGAAGGAGCCATCATCACTGACAAACTGGCCGACCTGCTGAATGCTGAGGTCGGAGATATCATTACTGTAGAAACTAATGATTCAGATGTGTTTGATATCGAAGTTGAAGAAATAGTTGAACACTACGTTCAACATTATGTTTATCTGTCACCTTCAGCCTATGAAAAACTCATGGGAGAAGAAGCTGAGTACGATACACGCTTATTGAGGTATGATACAGAGGCAGTCGACGACGATAAGCTGGGACAGCAGCTGACAGCTGAAGATGCTGTTCAAGGTGTGGCATTCGCCGCCGCGATCGAAGACGCGTTCCAGGATTCGATGGATAGTCTGGATGTAGTGACCATTGTCCTGATCGTTTCCGCAGCTTCACTGGCCTTTGTTGTCCTATACAATCTGACAAACATCAACGTTTCTGAACGGATACGCGAACTGTCTACCAGTGAACTACCCACCACTTAAATCCTCCGGATTTTGAAGTGGGGGCTTCCTACGAACTCCATTCTTGTCTGCACAGGTTTCATGCAGACAGAGGAATCGGATATGGGTAGGCTCAAAAGGCAGTCCCTGCCTCATAGGTTTTCTTTTACTTGGCTAACGCCAAGGAATACTCAGTAGGCTTGGTTGTCGCCTATATAGACTTGGTTATCGTCTATATATAAAGTATACCAAATGAGAATGACATTAACCACTTCAAGCTATCGCTTGACCGAAATTCATCTCCCACTTTCACTGGTGCTTCGCACCCATACGCTTAGAAGTGGGAGACTTCTTTCGGAATTACGTTAAAGTGCTCGGGTTCTTTGATAAAGAAGTGACGATGTATGTCTATAGAGAGAATCTGGTGCTCACTGTCTTAGAAATCCTTGCCGGTTTCGGACTAGGATTCATCATGCACCGGTTTGTTCTGCAGACTGCAGAAATCGACATTATGCGTTTCGCAAGACAGATCAGTTTAACCAGTTATCTGTACTCGTTCCTGCTGATGTTCTTCTTCTCAAGCTTGGTCATGCTGGTCATGCACTTTAAGCTGAAAAGAGTGGATATGGTAGAAGCGCTCAAAACACAAGACTGATGCGCACACGTTTATTGAGTGTGGGGGGAGGTAAGCTATGGATGGATTTAAAGAAGCCGAGAGTGTTGGAGAATTAAGGAAGCTGATTGACAATGAAAAACTGGTTTTCGTCTTCCTCTACGGCGAACATTGTTCCGTTTGTCATGGAGTGATGCCTCAGATCAGACCGATGATCGACAGCTATAATGACCTGACGTCTATTCAGGCCGATATCGAAAAGCTCCGCATCTTATCTGGAGAGTTTACAGTCTTTACCGTCCCTGTTGTGCTTCTTTTCCTTGAAGGAAAAGAAGTGCTTCGTATTGCGCGTTTCATACGTACGGAAGAGCTCAAGGACAAGATCGACAGGATACTGGACTCAGTTTAGGTGAATCATTGAGTCATGAGGTTTCTTGATTAAACCTGCAATGCTAAAAAAATAAGCTTATAACGAACGGTAACAGTACTTTATTCTGAAACGGAAGAGGATAACAGCTCTGTCTCAACAGACAGACTCCGATGTGTTTTCAGATCAGGTATTGTCGCCGTTTTTTATTAGGAAAAGGCTGCAGCGGCAGCCATAATTAAAGGAAGAGACTCGATTTCTCGAGTCGCCACAGCATCTAAGTGAGCGGGTACAAAAGTAAGTATTATTGCTCACTCATATTGAAAAGAGGCGTGGGAGAGTATAAATCAGGAGATTATCGCCCACTCGATTAGAAAAGATGGTTGGACAGGCAATAGCTGTTAGTAAAGCGAGCGCTCGAATGAAGGAATCGATTGAGCGGGAATTAAAGCATAAAAAGAGGAATTCTCGAGAGAATTCCGCATCTTAATTACTTAACGATCAGCTGATCAGCCAGTCCATTTTCCATTCTCGTGCTGCCCAGTCCATCAGTTCGTTGACGTCCTTAGTCAGGTCGATCGACGTCAGATCTTTACCAGTCGATAACGTGTCTGAAAGGTTTTCTATTTCATAAGTCAATGCCCGGCCATGCTCACCGGCCGTTACTTCCTCCGTCTGACCATCTGAATAAGTGATAAGTGCTGAATCAGCTCTTGGATAATTCATGACTGTGATATAAGCTCCTTCGCAGACAATCACACCTTGTTTCGGCATTTTGGAACGGAAGCTGAATGAGACTGTACTCATTTCACCCTCTTTATTACTGAACTGGAAGGAACTGCGCTCATCCACACCACTGTCATGTAATGAGACAGTGGTCCTACGTTCATCAGGCTGGCTGGAAAGGAAATACCTCATGAAGGAAAGAGCATAGACGCCAATATCAAGAAGTGCGCCTCCGCCTAGATCAGGATTAAAGAAGCGGTTTGTCGGGTCATTGGGTTTCAGGCTGCCGAAGAAAGCATGAACCATTTTCAAAGGACCGAATTCTCTTCCAGTAATGCGTTCCTTCAGCTGAGAGAAAATCGGCATATGATAAATCGTCATGGCCTCAGCTACAATGAGATTCTTCTCTTCGGCCAGCGCCAGCACATCGTCGAGTTCGTTCTTAGTCATCGTGATGGCCTTCTCACACAAAATATGTTTATTGGCTTTAAGAAGCATCATCATATTATCATTGTGCAGGCTGTTGGGCGTAGCCAGATAGACAATATCTATTTCAGGGTCATAGGCCAGCTGCTCGTAGCTGCCGTATGCCTTGGGGACCTTGTAGGTACTGGAAAAGTCAAAGGCTTTCTGTAAGGTACGTGAGGCTACAGCAGTAAGTTCCGCTTTGTCTGTATCGAATGACTGGGCGAACTGGTGAGCAATGTCTCCTAATCCGATCATGCCCCATTTTATCTTAGTCATAATTATCCTTCTTTCTGATTGCACATTGATGATAATAGTGTAACAAACTCAAGTTTCGCACCCTAATCAGACCTTGGAAAGCCTATCGGCTTAAGGTTAATCAACGAGATCAAACAGTGCTGTATGCCTGATTGGGCTGGTTTCCAGATAAAATTTCTTTAAATGAAGTCGGTA
>NZ_BAAGIR010000097.1:0-7644 GCF_054658155.1 Alkalibacterium sp. m-11 | reverse complement strand
TAAGAGATTTAATCCATTTGTACGAGCGATAGAGATATTTAAATTATTGAACCGCCGTGTACGGAACCGTACGCACGGTGGTGTGAGAGGACGGTAAATAAATTAATTATTTACCTC
Source organism: Alkalibacterium sp. m-11 (assembly GCF_054658155.1). Lineage (NCBI taxonomy): Bacteria > Bacillati > Bacillota > Bacilli > Lactobacillales > Carnobacteriaceae > Alkalibacterium > Alkalibacterium sp. m-11. Next base: position 7,527 of record NZ_BAAGIR010000097.1, on the reverse strand, counting down.
CTACTCGATTCAAATTATTAAATAGTCGCCATGTCATTAGATATCATACGAAAATTAGTGTAAAATAAAAGAGATAAGCCAGTGCGTAATGGAGAAAGAAGGGTTAAGCGTGTCAATGTTTTTAGATCAGGTTAAAGTTAATGTAAAGGCTGGAAACGGCGGAAATGGAATGGTGGCATTCCGTAGAGAAAAATATGTTCCCGATGGGGGCCCTGCTGGTGGAGACGGAGGTACTGGTGGAGACGTTATCTTCGTAGTAGATGAGGGTCTGAGAACCCTGATGGATTTCAGATACAATCGTCATTTCAGAGCTGAGCACGGTGAAAACGGTATGTCGAAAGGCATGCACGGCCGAGGAGCAAAGGCTTTGTTTGTAAAAGTTCCACCTGGAACAGTTGTTAAAGATGCCGAAACTGGGCAGATGCTCGCAGATCTGGTCGAACACGGTCAGAAAGCAGTGGTAGCAAAAGGCGGACGCGGTGGACGAGGAAATATTCGTTTTGCGTCACCTAGAAACCCTGCACCGGAAATTGCCGAAAATGGTGAGCCTGGTGACGAAAAAGAAATCGAACTGGAACTGAAAGTACTGGCGGACGTTGGTCTAGTTGGATTTCCATCTGTAGGGAAATCCACTTTATTAAGTGTTGTCTCTCAAGCTCGTCCAAAAATCGGAGCCTATCATTTTACCACACTAGTCCCAAATCTTGGGATGGTACAGTCAGATGATGGACGAAGTTTTGTACTGGCAGATATGCCGGGACTCATCGAAGGGGCTTCTCAAGGTGTAGGCTTAGGGATCGAGTTTCTGAGACACATCGAAAGAACGCGAGTCCTGCTTCATGTTATAGATATGAGTGGCGTTGAAGGGCGTGACCCGGTCGATGACTACTATACGATAAATAAAGAACTCGAGCAGTATGACTTGAAATTAAGAGAGAGACCTCAGTTAGTTGTAGCCAATAAAATGGATATGCCTGATTCTGAAGAGAATTTGAAGACGTTCAGAGAAGAAATGGAAAAGTCCGGGGAAGAAGTAGAAATTTTTGAAATTTCAGCTCTTACCCGAAAAGGACTCAACCAAGTGATGAGCCGGACAGCTGACCTGCTTGAAACAGCTCCTGAATTCCCTCTTTATGAAGAGGAGACAGGGGAAGAAGAACGTGTACTCTATAAATTCACTCCAGAAAACAGAGAGTTTATGATTACAAGAGATTCGGATGGCACATGGGTCATTTCCGGAGACAAGGTTGAAAAACTGTATCAGATGACAAACTTCCAGTTCGATGAGTCTGTCATGAGATTTTCAAGGCAGCTGAGAGGTATGGGGATTGATGAAGCTCTTAGAGATAAAGGAGCTAAAAATGGAGATACAGTCAGACTTGATAACTTTGAGTTTGAATTTGTAGAATAAAACTGTAAAGGATAGTTATATGGATTTAGTATTTTTAGGGACAGGATCTGGAGTGCCGGCCAAACACCGGAATGTTTCCAGCATCGCATTGAAACTGTTAGATGAGCTTAACAGCATCTGGCTTTTTGACTGCGGGGAGGCAACACAGCATCAGATTCTGAAGACCTCTGTTAAACCGAGAAAAATCGACAAGATTTTCATCACTCATATGCATGGGGATCATATCTTTGGTCTTCCGGGACTTCTGAGCAGCAGAGCGTTCCAAGGAGGCGATACACCTCTAACCATATATGGTCCACCGGGGATCAGACAATATGTCTCAATGTCTATGAAATTGTCTCAATCTCACGTGAAGTACCCGATCGACTATGTAGAATTTACTGAAGAAGGCAAGCTGTTTGAAAACAGCCAGTTCATAGTTACTGTCAAAAGGCTGCGTCATGGCATTCCCTCATACGGATTCAGAATTCAGGAGAAAGACCGTGAAGGGGAACTGATGGCTGAAGAGCTGAAAGAACTTGGGGTGCCGTTCGGGCCCCTGTTTGGTCAGCTTAAACAAGGAAAAACAGTTACGCTGGATGACGGTCGTGTGCTGGATGGCAAGGCCTTCATCGGTCCAAGTCAGAAAGGAAGAGTGGTCACGATTCTAGGAGATACTTTGAAAACCCAGAACAGTGTTGAACTCGCACGCGGGGCAGATGTACTCGTTCACGAAAGTACATTCAAAGGAGATGACCAGGGTCTGGCTAGAAGCTACAACCACTCCACCAATATTGATGCAGCCCGAACTGCTCTTGAAGCCGGGGCTGAAAAGCTGCTTCTGACACATATCAGTGCACGGTATCTGTATGCTGACAGCAAGGAGATGGAAAAAGAAGCACGCCGCTACTTCCCGGAATCTTATGTTATGAACGACCTGGCAGAAGTAACTATACCTATTAAGAGAGAAGTGGAGATCAATGGATAGAGTTAAAGACAAAGTGATATGGATCACAGGCGCATCCTCAGGTATAGGAGAGGAACTGGCCTATCAGCTGGCTGAAAAAGGAGCTGTTCTGATTCTAAGTGCAAGACGAACGGATAAACTTAAGCAGATCAAAGAAGACATCAGAAATAAGTATGGTTCGCAGGCTCTTGTCTATCCACTTGATGTGGCTGATACCGATGCAGTTCAAAGAGCCGTAGCGCATGTCACAGATAAGATCGGGAAAATTGATGTGCTGATAAACAATGCCGGATTTGGTCATACAGAAACGTTTCTTGATTATGACTTCTCCAGAGTTGAAAACATGTTCAAGGTCAATGTCCTGGGTCTCATGCTTATGTCTCAGCTCGTTGGGAAACACATGGTTCAGTACCAGTCCGGTCAGATCATCAACGTCGCATCTATTGCCGGCAAAGTTGCAACACCTAAATCGGCTGTCTATTCAGCTACAAAATTTGCGGTTATTGGATTCAGCAATACCCTTCGCCTGGAACTGAAGGATCACAATATTATCGTGACAACTGTCAATCCAGGGCCGGTTGATACTGAATACTTTGATGAGTTTGATCCCGAAGGGGAGTATCTGAAGAATGTCAGCACAGTTGTCCTCCCAGTTGACTATGTCGCTTCAAAGACAATCAAAGCTATCGGCAGACAAAAAAGAGAAGTGAATATGCCAGGGCTGTTAAATGCTGCATCCAAAGTCTACACTCTTTTTCCAAAAACTGGAGATAGGATTGTCCGTACAATGTTTAACAGGAAATAAACACCTGTAATGAAAATCTCTCGAAGTTATGGTATTCTTAAGAAAATAATAAGAGGTAACCGAAAGGAGATTAGCTTTATGAAAAGGCAATGGAGCATGGTGGGGGCAATTGTTCTCTTCTTTGCAATCGCTTTTCTTTCAGTGCTTAATGTTGACCCAGTTCCTATAAACTTCGGCTTTGCTACCGTAGAATGGCCACTCATTATTGTCATTTTCGGATCAGTGCTGCTCGGAGCTTTGATTGCGACATTATTGTCAACTGTAAAGGTTTATAGAGATCAGAGAAAAGATAAAACCAAAGACAGTCAGACCCGGACAGGCAGAAAAACACGTTCAGGCAGGCGGGCATCAGACAGTACTGTTGATGAATCTGATGAATTATAGATAAGGTAGGGGAAAAATGAATAAACAAAAAATTGCTATATTAACCGACTCGGGTTCAGATGTACCTGAACAGATTCGTACGACATATGATGTCAAGGTCATTCCTTTGAAGATCATTTTTGAAGACGGTGAATATGTTGATAAAGTAAACATTACCGCTGAAGAAGTTTATGACCGAATGAGTGAAGAAATACCAAAGACTTCTCTTCCTGATGGAGAAATCATCAAAGGAATGTTTGATGAAATCAAGGCAGAAGGATATGAAAAAGTACTTGCCGTGACGATTTCAAGTGGACTGAGTGGAACGAATAACATGGTCCGCATTGTGGCTGAGCAGTACGAAGGGCTGGAAATATTTGTTTTGGATACTAAAAATATCGGTATTGGTGCAGGTTTTTCTGTTGTGGAAGCAGCACTTCAGGCCGCAAAAGATATAGAATGGGATACAATCAAGGCTAATCTCCAGAAGGGCATTGAAAAAGCGAAAGTTTTCTTTCATGTGCCTACACTTGAGTACCTTCAGAAAGGCGGACGAATCGGTCTGGTTCAATCAGTTCTCGGAAGCATGATGAACCTCAAACCGATCATTACGTGTAATGAAGATGGGATCTATCACACTGTAGCTAAAGTTAGAGGTAAAGCGAAGTCTGTGAACAAAACTATTCAGTTAGTTGAAGAGTTTGCTTCTACAGCTAAAAAGTACAATCTGGCAGTTGCTTACGGTGGGAGAACTGCTCTAAAAGAAGCTGAAGCAATCAGACAGGAGCTGAAGGCCAAGCTTCCTGATTATGAACAGTTCTTCTTTGATCAAGTCAGTCCAGCACTGGGTGTCCACACTGGACCAGGTCTGATTGGTATTGGCGTTCAGATCTTAGACTAATAGAAATATTATGAAACAGACGCAGTAAAGACTTCCTTTATTGTGTCTGTTTTTTTCTGTTATAATGTAGGAACGTGAATCAGACTAGGAGTGAATCGAGTGCTAGCAGAAACAATATGGCGAAATAATACAATCGGTGACGATCAGGCAATTTCAGATCTCGCTGCTGAAATGAACCAGTCAAAAACTTTCATACGCTTATGTATGGCTAGAGGACTGACGACTAAAGAAGACATCAGTCACTTTATGACGCCGACAGCGGAATGGTTTCATGATCCTTTTGAACTGAAGGATATGGACAGAACAATTGAACGGATTCAGAAAGCCATCGAGCTCCATCAGAAAATAACAATTTATGGCGATTATGATGCGGACGGAGTTACAAGCACAACTATTTTATATGAAGCGATCGAGATGCTCGGGGGGAATGTCGACTATTTTATTCCTAATCGGTTTGTTGAAGGGTATGGCCCGAATATCAATGCATTTGAACGCTTAGTTGAACAAGGTACTGAGCTGATCGTGACTGTTGACAATGGGATCGCTGGACACGATGCGATTAATAGAGCGAATGAACTAGGGATCGATGTCATCGTAACCGATCACCACGAATGCCCGGAAAATCTTCCACAAGCTTACAGCATTGTACACCCTAAGCATCCTGAAGGCAGTTACCCGTTTAAGGAACTCGCAGGGGCCGGTGTCAGTCTGAAAGTAGCGCACGCCCTTCTTGGAGAATTGCCCGAAGAAATGATCGAACTGGCTATGATCGGAACGATAGCAGATGTAGTGTCTCTAACTGATGAAAACAGGGCGCTCGCTTACTTCGGCTTGAAGTTGATCAGACAGACCCAGAGAGTTGGGCTTCAGAGTCTATTAAAACAAGCTGAAATCTCCAGGGAAGACATTGATGAAGAAACGATCGGCTTCAGGCTTGCTCCTCCTGTCAACGCCGTAGGACGTTTAGGGGATGCCACGATGGTTGTCGACCTTCTCACTACATATGATGAGAAAAAAGCAGAGGACCTAAGTAGAAAAGTGATGGAGAAAAATAGTGAAAGAAAAAATATAGTCAGTCAAATTACCGGCGAAGCATTATCTAGAGTTGATGCACAGCAAAATGATCAAGTTATTGTATTAAAAGACGAGAATTGGCATCAAGGGGTGCTGGGTATCGTGGCCAGTAAAGTGACTGAAAAGACTGGAAAACCAGCTCTCATATTTTCTGTTGACCAGGACACTGGGATAATGAAAGGCTCAGGTAGAAGCGTGTCCGGTTTCAATCTGTTCGACTGTATGCAGCAGACCAGTCATCTCCTGAGAAATTTTGGTGGACACGAAATGGCCTGTGGTGTCAGCCTTGAGTTGACCAATCTGGAAACCTTCTACGACGCACTCCAGAAAAGTGCGAAGAATCTAGCGGGAGATAGGGCACTGAAGACTGAACTGACAATTGATGTTACGGCAGAATGGGAAGATCTGTCCATCGACCTGATTACGGAACTTGATCAGCTCAGACCATTTGGCCAAGATAACAGAAAACCTCTATTTAATATTTCTTCTGTCGTCCCAGAAGGGGCTCGCTTGATAGGGGCGAATCAGGATCACTTAAAATCGCTCGTTACTAAAAATGATACTAAAATGGATATGATCGCATTTGGCGCTTCAGACTGGTTTGAAGTGTTCAAATCCCAGCCGGAAATAGATATTGCTGGATATGTGTCGATCAATGAATGGAATGGAAACAGAAAGGTTCAGATCCAGGCTGTCGACTTCAAATCCAGAGAAAAAATAGCCATCGACAGACGCCAGTCAACTTTAAAGTCGGAAGTGTTCCTCGATTCTGAAGGCCATTATGTATTCTTTCAGAAAGCAGTATATAATAAGTGGCAGGAACAGATTCATCCAGAAGCTACCTGTCAGTTGGTGGACATGAGCACTGAGTTATATTCGGTCAGCAAAACGACTAAAATAATTGTTGTTGATACTCCAGACCAACTCGAACTTTTCCGGACTGTGTACAGGAATTATGTGAAGCAGTCTTTCTACTTGTATCTTTATTCTCCAAATGAGTACTATTTTAAAGGCATGCCGAAACATTCAACGTTCTCATCTTTGTATAAATGGCTGCGAACAAAGGAAACAGTCGATCTGTCAAAAGACACCAGGGAACTGGTGACTAAGCTCAACATCGATAAAGAAGTCGCTAAATTCATGTTAATGGTGTTTTTAGAGAACGAATTTGTTACAATAGAGGATGGAAAGGTGAGAGTCGTTGCCGATCCGGACCCGAAAAAACTGGAAGACACCAAGACGTATAAAAGACGGCTGGAACAGATTGCTGTTGAAGAAAAATTGGTTTACAGCTCTTTTAACGAATTGATGACTGCCATAAATGACACAAACTAAGTATGTGTAAACATAACGGAGGATTATAAATGGATTTTAAACAATATATTGCTGATGTACCTGACTTTCCTGAAGGGGGGATTGTGTTTAGAGATATTTCTCCACTGATGGCCGATGGTGAAGCTTACAGAGAAGCAACCAGACAGATCGTTGAATACGCTAAAGGAAAAGGGGTCGAAATGATCGTCGGTCCTGAGGCCAGAGGGTTCATCGTCGGCTGTCCTGTTGCCAATGAACTGGGAATTGGATTTGCACCCTGCCGTAAAAAAGGAAAGTTGCCTAGAGAAACTGTCGAAGTGAGTTACGGACTTGAATACGGCAATGATATCCTTCAGCTCCATAAAGATGCGATCAAACCAGGTCAAAAAGTGCTGATCACAGACGACCTGCTTGCTACTGGAGGGACCATAGCTGCAACGATCGAACTTGTAGAAAAGCTGGGTGGAGAAGTTGTCGGTGCGGCATTCTTTATTGAACTTGCTGATTTAAAAGGTCGCGATAAAATTGAAGGCTATGACATTTTTAAATTAATGACTTACTAAATACTGAAAACCCCCTCTCGAGTGAGAGGGTGCTGAAAAAGAAACCCTTTTTAAGGGCTATAAATGGGTAAAATAAATAATCAGTGATTATCTGGTAAATTTCAAGGCATTTACACAGGTAGCACTGATTATTTTTGTTTGTGTTCTATT
>NZ_BAAGIR010000096.1:0-7712 GCF_054658155.1 Alkalibacterium sp. m-11 | reverse complement strand
ATTTTTGTTTTATACTTATCCATGTTGTAAGTCCTTTGTTTTGGTCTTGGATAAGTCATCCAACCCCATTATAAAGGACTTTTTTATGTCATGAAACAGTTAAATTTTTAATGCAACACTAGTGGTATTATATATAATAGAGGACTGAAAAATACAGCAAAGTTATTTTCAAAAATCACAAAATAGTCTAAGAAAAATATTAAAAACATAAACTTTTAATGTTAAACTTAAAAAGTGAGCGTCAAATAAGGAAATAAAACGTACTTTACATGCAATTAAAAATAAAAAAACATAGTGATTTTTGTAACAATACATTGCGATAAAGCACAAATATTGTTACACTATATATTGACGCACTTTTAGTAAGAGAAAAAAAGGATGTCTTGGGGGAGGGTTTTTTGAACAAGAAAGCAGATAATAAAAAGAAAGAAAAAAACAGTGAGACCTTACGAGCATTAGCTAATTTCTCCCATATAGGAGTTATGATAGCTGCTTCCATATTAATAGGGGTATTATTAGGTCGTTTTTTAGACAATAGACTTGGCTCGTCACCTTGGTTACTATTAGTCTTTTCCTTACTTGGTGTCGGAGCGGCCATTAAATACTTATTTGATATGCCAACAAAATAGTGAAGAGGGAATAAAGTGACTTTATCAAAAATAGCAAAAAAAATGATTTATTCGATTGGTATCATCTCGGTAGCTACTTTAGTGCTTGCTTTTTTATATTACCGTTCTATGGAATTTGTTCCATTTTTACTAGGTATTTTAATAGGTTCTATAACGAGTATTTTAAAAGTCATTCTACTAGAACGGACAGTTAATACTTCTATGAAAATGGATAAAAAAGACGCAGGGAAATATGTCAGTCTTCAACATTTAATAAGATTGTTTATTTCTGGAGCTGTTCTGCTTATCGGCGCTCTTGTAGACAGTATTAATTTATGGGGAGTAGTTGTCGGTATATTATCTTATCAATTAGCCGCATACAGTACTAAATCAGTCATGAATGGATAACTCAAACTAAGATTGAATGAAGGTGGTGATCAATTAACAATGTTAGATATAAACAATATAGCTATACTAGAAATATTTGGATTTGAGATTTTAATTACAGAAACAATCGTCAATACATGGATTATTATGGGTATTCTTATTGTTTTAGCTATTCTTGCTCGAATAAAATTAAAGTCCTTTAAAGTTGTTCCAACAGGTGTCCAAAATATCATTGAGACAATTGTTGAAATGTTTGATACCTTCGTCGTTAACACCATGGGGTCAAAACTATCTTACATCGGTAGTTGGTTTTTCATGGTCTTTGTATTTGTTTTATCTGCCAGCTTACTTAGTCCATTTGGGTTAAGAGCACCAACTGCAGATTTTGCGACGACCTTCGCACTTGCTTTTGCAAGTTTTCTACTCATGCTCATTTTAGGTTTCAAACATAATAAAAGGGACTACCTTAAAACTTTTTTTGAACCACACTTTATCTTTTTTCCACTCAACATAATTGGAGAACTTGCTAAACCTGTTTCACTCAGTTTCCGACTGTTTGGTAACGTATTGTCAGGTACAATTATTCTGACCCTTTATTATGGTTTAACACCATTTCTTGTTCAAATAGGTATCCCAGCTGCTCTATCTGCATTTTTCGATGTCATTATCGGTGCTTTGCAGACTTATATATTCGTGATATTAAGTATGATGTATATTAAAGGCGCAGCAGATTAAAATTCATTGCAAGACTTAATTTATGTAAAAAAATTATAGAAAATTTATGGAGGATGTATATGGAAACTTTAGGAACTATTATTAGCGCAGCGCATATTGCCGCTGCAATCGCATTACTCAACGGACTATTTACAACATTTGGGCAGTCGAAAGTGGTTTCAACAGCCATTGAAGGAATCGCAAGACAACCAGAGGCAAGTGATGACATCAGAAGTGCGATGTTTGTCGGTCTAGCCATGGCAGAGACTTCCGGTATTTACGGACTCTTAATTGCCATCATTATGCTATTTGCCAATCCATTAGTAGAAATTTTTGTCAACTTACTCTAATAAAATGAAACAAGACAACTGTCTAATAAGAAAGGGGTCGTTTACTTGCAAAATGAGATGTGGTTTTTAGCTCAAGCTCTCCCCGAAGGACGTGTCTTTGGTTTGGATGGACAGACCTTGATGGATATCGGCATTCAGTTATTTAACGGGATTTTATTGGCAGTGATATTAGGAGCCATTTTATACAATCCTGTTAAAGAGTTTATGCAAAAGCGTACAGAAAGCATTCAGGAGAAATTGGATGACTCCGATGCCACGATGTTGACAGCTAAAAATTTAATAGATGAATATGAAGAAAAAATTGAAAATATAAATAAAGAACGTCTTACTATACTAGAAGAAGCACGTGCTCAAGCTCAGGAAGAGAGTGACCTCATCCGCCAAGAAACTAAATTAGAAGCTGAAGAAACCAGAGCACGCATGCAAAAGAGTATGGAAGCCGAGAAAAAACGTATACAGGATGAATCACGTCTTTATATTATTGAGACGGCTGCTTTAATGGCTGAAAAATATGTTGCTTCTTCTATTAACGAAGAAGACCATATAAAGCTTTTTGAAGAGGCTTTGACTGATTTGGAGGAATCCAAATGGCAAAGTTAAGAGAACGTTACGCACAAGCACTCTATGATTTGTCAATTGAAAATGACAATATAAAAAAGACATTACGAGAAGCAACTTTAGTGAACAATGCCTTAAATGAAGAAGAGGTTCAATTTTTTTTGCTTCATCCTCATGTCTCTGATTCAGAAAAACACCAATTATTTGAATCAACTTTTTCTGAACACATTGAATCATTTTTATTAAACTTTTTACATTTAATGATTGATAAAAATAGAGAAGGCTTAATCATTCCAACTTTAACAGAATTAATTACACGTATAAAAAGACAGTTAAATCAAACAGAAGCCACAGTCGTTTCAGCTAAAGAGTTAACTGAAAAACAAGTGGAGGCTATTAGAGAGTTACTCACTAAAAAAACACAGATGGACATAGAGTTTCATTTGAAAGTAGATCCTGATGTGATTGGTGGATTTTATATATTGATAGATGGGTTCGTTTTTGACGGGACTGTCCGAACACAACTCATTAAAATGAAAGAAAAACTGAAAAGAGAGGGGGTCGCCCATGTCAGTTAATCCAGCTGAAATAAGTAAAGTCATAAAAAAACAGATAGAAAATTATGCTTCAGAAAATACTTTTACAGAAGCCGGAACAGTTATACGAGTAGGTGATGGTATAGCTCGTGTCCATGGATTAGAAAATGCCATGAGTGGTGAACTCTTAGAATTTTCTGATGGAACTCAAGGGATGGCATTAAACCTAGACGAAGACAGTATAGGTGTCGTTGTTATGGGATCAGATTCAGGTATTAAAGAAGGAGACCCAGTCACTTTAACAGGAAGAATGACAGAGGTACCCGTTGGTGATGGGCTCTTAGGGAGAGTTGTTAACTCCTTAGGTGAGCCAATTGACGATAAAGGACCTATTTCGGCAAATCATTATCGCCCGATTGAAAGTCAAGCGCCAAGTGTCATTATGCGTCGAGAGGTTGACCAGCCTTTACAAACTGGAATAAAAGCGATTGATGCTTTGGTTCCCATTGGAAAAGGGCAGCGAGAGTTAATTATTGGTGATAGAGAAACGGGTAAGTCGGCCATTGGAATTGATACGATTATCAACCAAAAAGAGACGGATGTGCACTGTGTCTATGTCGCTATTGGCCAAAAAGCTTCAACAGTGGCACGCATTATCAGTGTGTTAGAAGAAACAGGCGCAATGGACTACACGACTGTTGTCTTCTCGTCAGCAAGTGATTCAGCACCTTTACAATACATTACACCTTACGCAGGAACTGCGATAGCGGAAGAATGGATGAATCAAGGGAAAGACGTGTTAGTCGTATATGATGACTTATCTAAACACGCTGTATCATACAGAGCCATAAGCTTGCTATTAGGACGTCCACCAGGGCGTGAAGCGTATCCTGGAGACGTATTTTATTTGCACTCGCGTTTATTGGAACGTGCTGCTTCAATGAGTGAAGAGTACGGTGGAGGAACTTTAACAGCTCTTCCAATAGTTGAAACCCAAGAAGGGGATATCTCAGCTTATATTCCGACAAATATTATTTCCATTACCGATGGACAAATTTATTTAGAATCAGATTTATTTAATAGTGGCGTACGTCCAGCCATTAACCCTGGTTTGTCCGTATCCCGTGTAGGAGGAGCCGCTCAAATCCCTGCTATTAAACAAATAGCCGGACCTCTCCGTATAGAATTTGCCCAGTATAAAGAACTGGCTGCTTTTTCTCAATTCGGATCTGATTTGAATCCAGACACGCTCGAACGGTTGAATCATGGTGAACGTATTATGGAAGTACTCAAACAGTCTCAGTATAGACCTATGGCGATAGAAGATCAGGTTCTGGTTTTTTATGCTTTAAGTCAAAAGCATTTAACAGATATTGATATGAGACATATTAGAAAATTCCAAAGAGATTTACTTTCACATATCAGCAATGTGGCTCCTGAAATTAAAAAAGAATTGAAAGAAACAGGAGTCTTGACAGACGAATTAGCCGATCAAATAGATAGTTTAATTAAAGACGTTAAAAACCAACACGATTACAGCTAGGGAGGGATAGATCTGAGTTCTACAAGAGATATAAAAAAACGAATTGCCAACGTTAGTTCTGTGGAACAAATTATTAAGGCCATGGATATGGTCGCATCCACAAAATTAATCAGAGCGAGAGAATCCTTAGATGGTATCCGTCCGATTTACCTTAATTTGAAACGTATCGTCACTGAGTTAGGCAAACAAATGGAGAATGCTGAGCATAAGTTCTTTAAAGAAAGAACAGATACAAAGAACACTCTTTATGTTGTTTTAACAAGTGACAGAGGTTTATCTGGAAGTTATAACTCAAACATTTTATCCAAAGCTTTGAAACACATGAATAAAGGTAAAAATGAAAAATTAATCGTCGTTGGAACGAAGGGTATAGACTTCTTTAAAAGAGAAGGAAAAGATATTATACGTTCAGTTTATGATATCTCGGACGATAATGTATTTTATGGTACTGAGAACATGGCTCAGAATATACATGATGTCTTTTTATCAGACGAGGTTGACATAGAAGAAGTCTATCTCGTTTATACTCATTTTGAGAACGTCTTAACACTTGAACCAAAGATAGAAAAACTGTTACCTGTTGAAATGGATGAAAGTGATGAGAATTATATTACTGATATTAAATTCGAACCAGGGACAGATAACTTCATAGACCATGTCGTGCCATTGTATCTGCATATGAGTTTATTCCGTGCCTTTTCAGAAGCCCATACCAGTGAACAAGCGGCTCGTATGGTCAGCATGGATGCGGCAGGTAAAAATGCAAATGACTTGGTCGAGGATCTAAATCGTGTCTATAACAGAAAACGTCAAGCTGAAATTACGCAAGAATTAAGTGAAATAGTAGGAAGTGCAGAAAGTATGAAAAAAGGAGGTACGGATGACTATTAAAAACAAAGGAAACATTATTCAAATCATCGGGTCTGTTGTCGATCTTCAATTTGATGATGACTTACCCGCTTTATACAATGCCATCGAGGTCGACTATAAAGAGGATACAATCGTCTTAGAAGTCATGCAGCACCTTGGAGACAATAGAGTGCGCTGTGTATCCATGCATCCGACTGATGGCTTGACTCGTGGAATGGAAGCTATTGATACAGGTGCTTCTATTTCCGTTCCTGTAGGACAAGAAGTCTTAGGACGAATGGTTAACGTATTAGGAGAGCCAATCGATAACGGTCCTGAAATAGAATCCGAAGAGAAATGGTCCATTCATAGAGATGCTCCAGCTCTTAAAGACCAAAAAGCGGAACCTGAGATGTTAGAAACAGGAATTAAAGCGATCGATTTATTATGTCCCTTCTCAAAAGGAGGTAAAATTGGTCTCTTCGGCGGTGCCGGTGTTGGGAAGACAGTTCTCATTATGGAACTGATTAACAGTATCGCACAAGAACATGGCGGCCGATCTGTCTTTGTCGGAGTAGGGGAGCGTACCCGTGAAGGGAATGACTTATACTACGATATGAAAGATTCGGGTGTTATTGACAATACCTCTTTAGTATTCGGTCAAATGAACGAACCGCCAGGAGTCCGTATGCGTGTGGCTCTAACAGGGCTCACAATGTCGGAATATTTTCGAGATGAAGAGAAGCAAGATGTTCTATTATTCGTAGACAATATTTTCCGATTTGTACAAGCTGGATCAGAAGTATCGGCTTTACTCGGACGTACACCCAGTGCAGTAGGCTATCAACCCACTTTAGCAACAGAAATCGGTGCATTGCAGGAAAGAATCACATCCACTCAATCCGGATCGATTACATCTGTACAAGCCATTTATGTGCCGGCAGATGACTTTACAGACCCAGCAACAGCGACGACTTTTGTCCACTTGGACGCAGTAACTATTTTATCTCGTTCCGTTGTGGAACAAGGCATTTACCCAGCGATTGATCCATTAGAATCTTCTTCACGTATTTTAGAAGAAGATATCGTTGGAAAAGAGCATTACCAAGTTGCCCATCGTGTCCAAAATATTCTTCAGCGTTACAAAGATTTACAGGATATTGTAGCAATATTAGGAATGGACGAGTTATCTGAAGAGGATAAACTAGCCGTTAACCGAGCAAGAAAGGTTCAGCGTTTCTTATCTCAACCTTTCTATGTAGCAGAGAAATTCACAACTGTTCCAGGTAAACATGTAACGATTAAGGAGACAGTTCAAGGATTTAAGGAAATTCTTGACGGAGTACATGATGGTATTCCAGAAGGGTATTTCTTAAATGCTGGTTCCATAGATGACGTTGTTCAAAAGTATAAGAATGACCAAGGTGATTAAAAATGGATGAATTAAATAATAAAAAGAAACTTAATTTAACTATTACAACACCTCGTGGAGTCAAATTTGAAGAAGAAGCTGATATGGTTATCATGCGGGTGCTGGATGGAAATATTGGTGTTCTTCCAGGACATGAACGTATTTCTACTGTTTTAGGAGACGGAATCCTTCGCTTCATTAATAATGATGTCGAAAGAAAACTTGCCGTTTTTAGTGGAATTGCTGAGGTTAACGATGATAATATTAATATTTTCACAACAATCGCTCAGCCACCAGAAGAAATTGATTTAGAGCGTGCTGAACAAGATCGTCAAAAAGCAGAAGCTGCTCTGGCAGAAAAACCAAAAGAACCGTATCTGCAAAGAGCTCATTTGATGATTCGTCGCTCATCAGTGCGTATTGAAGTCAGCCAAGAATATTCGGAAAATATCAGTGATGATTAACAAACTGAAGAAAGTAACCCAGAACTGGACAGATGTCTTGTTTTGGGTTTTTTTATATGTTCGACCACTAGTGTTGCATTAAAAATTTAACTGTTTCATGACATAAAAAAGTCCTTTATAATGGGGTTGGATGACTTATCCAAGACCAAAACAAAGGACTTACAGCATGGATAAGTATAAAACAAAAATGACCATAAATAAATGGTTTTCGTACATTTCTTTAGAAACATTAAGTGAATCGTCTCGACAGGCTATCGGTCAGTTTGATCGCTATTCAAAAAAATTAACGTTT
>NZ_BAAGIR010000095.1:0-7742 GCF_054658155.1 Alkalibacterium sp. m-11 | reverse complement strand
GAATGTGCTAAACTGTTCTTGTCCTTCATGGGACGCCTCCTTCAATGATTTGAGTAAGTGGTCGGGAAACCAACTTTATCTTATCATGAAGTGAGGCTTTTTTTGACCCCACGCTGAAAGCTATCCTTAACCCCCGGCATAGCCGGGGGTTTTCAAAGTACAGAAAAAGAAAAGAGACCCGTCTGCCAAGGGTCTCTTCACCAAAAATTTTATTTAGTTTCAATTTCAACAAGCAAATCATTAGACTGAATCTGATCGCCTTCTTTGACAAATAAGCGTTCAACTCGTCCGGCAATTGACGAACGGATCGTCGTTTCCATCTTCATTGCCTCAGTTATAACAATCGGTGCACCTTTTTCGACTTTGTCACCACGCTTGACCAGAACCTGAAGAACAGAACCGGGCATCGTTGCACCAATATGTCCTTTATTGGACGGTTCAGCTTTCTTGCGGACCGCTTTGGTCGTCGTTACACTCTTGTCCTGAATTTCAATCTGACGGGCCTGGCCGTTCAGTTCAAAGTAAAGGGTACGGTTACCTTCCAGATCAGGGTCACCAATCTGATTCAGCTTGATGATCAACGTTTTCCCTTTTTCAAGAGTCACTTCGATCTGCTCACCCATACGCATGCCGTAGAAGAAGGTCGGTGTATCAAACTTGTTCACTTCTCCATACATATTATAGAAGAAGGTGTAATCCAGGAAGACCTGTGGATACATGATGTAACTGATGACCTCTTCCATACTCGGTTCTCTGTCCAGGTGTTCGCCGAGCTCAGCCTTGACCTTCTCAAAATCCATCGGCTCCTTGTATTCCCCTGGTCTTTTCTCAAGCGGTTTATCTCCTTTGAGAACGATCTCCTGCAGACGTTTCGGGAATCCGCCTTCGGGTCTGCCGAGCTCACCTTTAAAGAAGCTGACAACTGATTTAGGAAAATCGATGTCCTCTCCTTTATCGTAAATGTCCTGTTCGGTCAGGTCATTTTGAATCATGAACAGAGCCATGTCTCCTACTACTTTGGAAGACGGCGTTACTTTGACAATATCCCCGAACATATGGTTCACGACAGCATAAGCCGCTTTGATATCGTCCCAGCGATCCTCAAGGCCGACCCCTTTGGCCTGCTGTTTGAGGTTCGTGTACTGTCCACCAGGCATCTGGTGCGTATAGACTTCAGTAGACGCAGCAGGCATGCCTTCTTCAAAATCAGCATAGTATTTACGTGTATCTTCCCAGTATCGGTTCAGCTGCTCTACATTCTGTATATTGAAATTAGGCGCATGGGATGTTCCTTCCAGTGCATAATACAGACTGCTCATGCTCGGCTGACTTGTTTTTCCACTTAATGCACTCTGAGCGACATCGACAATGTCAACACCGGCACGAATCGCCGCACCATAGGTATAGACGCCATTTCCGCTCGTGTCATGCGTATGCAGATGAATCGGTATCTTCACAGTGTTTTTCAGTTCGCGGATCAGACGATAGGCAGCATGCGGTTTAAGCAGTCCTGCCATATCTTTGATTGCAAGAATATGGGCGCCCATTGCTTCCAGCTCTCTTGCCATCCGCTTATAGTAATCCATCGTATACTTAGTCTGAGACGGATCGTTCAAGTCACCCGTGTAGCAGATGGCCGTTTCTGCTATCTTGTTCTCATCCCTAACAAACTGAATACTTTTCTCCATCTGAGGAAGCCAGTTCAGGCTGTCAAATATTCTAAAGACATCGATTCCGTTAGCTGCTGCCAGACGGATGAATTCCTGAAGGACATTATCCGGCAGATTTTCATACCCAACACCGTTCGATCCTCTGAAGAGCATCTGGAGTAAAGTATTCGGCATTTTCTGACGGAGTTTTCTTAGACGCTCCCATGGGTCTTCGGTCAGGAAGCGGTAAGACACATCAAATGTGGCGCCTCCCCACATTTCCAGAGAGAAGAGTTCAGGTATCGCCTGCTCCGTCTGTTCAGCAATTGCCAGCATATCTTTCGAACGCATACGTGTTGCCAGCAGACTCTGGTGGGCATCTCTGAACGTCGTATCAGTCATCAGGACTGAGTTCTGTTCTTTAAGCCACTGGGCTACTGCTTCGGGACCATCTGAATCCAGAATATGTTTAGGATAGACGATATCTTTAGAAGGAAGGATAAGTTTCTCCGGCATTCTTGGTTTCTTGTTCGCTTTTTTCTCTACTTTTCCGATTCCCGGGAACCCATTGACCGTTACATTTCCGATATACTGTAGAGATTTATTCCCTCTGTCTCTCAGCTTTGAATACTCGAAAAGTTCCGGTGTTTCATCAATAAATCGTGTCGTCGCTTTCCCTGAAGAAAACTCAGGGTGCTTGAGTACGTTGATCAGGAAGGGAATATTAGTTTTTACGCCTCGAATTCTGAATTCGATCAGAGACCGTGTCATTTTCTGAACAGTTTTTTCATAGTCCATCGCCTGAGCAGACAGTTTAACTAAAAGTGAATCGAAAAATGGAGTAACGACTGACCCTTGGAAGCCATTCCCTGCATCCAGTCGGATACCAAACCCACCCGGTGAGCGGTACGTATTGATTTTTCCAGTATCAGGAAGGAAATTATTTACTGGATCTTCAGTTGTGATCCGGCACTGAATAGCTGCACCGTTCAGTCGGATATCTTCCTGATGAGGCAGTCCGACTTCTTCAAACAGATTTTTTCCTTGAGCGATCAGAATCTGGCTCTGAACGATATCGATTCCGGTCACCATTTCAGTGATCGTATGCTCAACTTGTACACGGGGGTTTACTTCAATAAAGAAAAATTCGTCGTTTTCAAGCAGAAACTCTACTGTCCCTGCGTTGACATAGTCGACATGCTTCATGAGTTTGACCGCTGTTTGGCACAGTTCTTCTCTCACTGAAGGAGACAGGTCTACACATGGAGCTACTTCGACTACTTTCTGGTGACGTCTTTGAACAGAACAGTCTCGTTCATACAGGTGGACGATATTCCCATGACTGTCCCCAAGGATTTGAACTTCGATATGCTTGGGGTTGGAAATATAGCGTTCGACGTAAATATCGTCACGGCCAAACGCCGCTTTCGCTTCACTCCTTGCCCGCTCGAATCCTTCTTCAGCTTCGGCTTCGTTATGAGCTACACGCATACCGCGTCCACCGCCACCTAAAGCGGCTTTCATCATGATCGGATATCCGAATGTGCGTCCGAATGCCTTGACCTCTTCAACACTGTCGACCGGCCCGTCTGTTCCTGGAATAGTAGGAATACCTGCTTCTTTGGCTACTTCCTTAGCTTTCAGTTTATCTCCAAACACATCCAGATGACGCGTTTCCGGTCCGATGAAAATGATCCCTTCCTCTTCACAGCGTTCTGCAAAGCCCAGATTTTCAGATAAGAACCCGTATCCAGGATGGATCGCTTCAGCACCCGAATCTTTAGCAATAGCAATAATGCTTTCAATGTCTAAGTATGCATCGATGGGCTTCTTTCCTTCTCCCACCAGATAAGCTTCATCTGCTTTAAACCGGTGAACGCTCGCTTCGTCCTCCTGAGCGTATATAGCAACCGTTGAAATCCTTAATTCATGCAGGGCTCTAAATATTCGGATAGCAATCTCGCCCCTGTTGGCAACCAATACTTTCTTCATTTAGCCTTCACCTCAACCTTATTTGATTTGACTATTTATCATTCTATTTTAACCTTACTCTCTATTTTACCAGAGATTGGCTCCATAAGAAAAGAATATTTTTCATTGTCTCAGAAATCAAAAAGGGATGCCATCGATAGGCATCCCTCTATGCTGACATCTATAAAAAGCTTGTTCAGTAACTTACCACATTTATTCCTTCTCACAAAGACCCTCAATCAAGGAAAAATCACCTGTCCTTGGTTGAGGGTCCCTTTTTTATCTTGCAAATTAATCTGTATCGCCAGTTATATTTCTGCGACGGGTCAGTCGTTCATACTGGGAGGCCGAGAATAGTTTCTTTATAGCAGTGGTCAACCCAAAAATGAAAATAAATATCAGAGTGATCGATGCTCCTGGCGGTGTACCGTATTGATACGAAGCAGTGAGACCGCTCAGCATTCCGATAACTGCAATGACTATGCCGATAAGGATAACGCCATTAAAACTCTTGCTTAACCGCATGGAAATTGCAGCTGGGAGAATAATAATCGCCGACACTAGTAAGGCGCCTACAATTGGCATGATGACTGCTATCGTCACACCGGTCAGTACGTTGAACAGAATCGACATACGCTTAATCGGAAGGCCAGCTGTAAATGCCGTATCTTCATCAAACGTCAGAATATACATCGGTTTTCTGAAAATAATGTATAAGCTCCCGATCGCCAGGGTCAAGCCAAGCAGAAGCCAGATCTGCTGCTGGCTTATCGTAACGATGGATCCGAACAGGAACTGGTTGATATTCAGTGATGCACCGCCTTCGTTCAGACCTAGAAGAACCAGAGCGACTGCCATCCCTCCGGACATCAACATTGCTACTGATATTTCAGAATATGTCCGGTATATCATTCGAAGATACTCCAGTAAGATGGCTACGCCTATCACGACTATAATATTTGTCCAGGTCGGGTCAGTACCTAACAGCATCCCAAGTGCCACCCCGGCAAGCGATACATGCGAGAGGGTATCCGCAATCAGAGACTGTCTTCTCAAAATCAGAAAAAGCCCCAGAACTGGCGCAATCAGTGAGATGAGGAATGATGCCTGGAAGGCTCTTTGCATGAATCCATAGAAAAACATCTCCAAGGGGAATCCTCCTTCCGTATCAGTTCGATATGTTTATTCGCATATTGACGCAGCTCTTCATGATCATGCGTCACCATCAGTATGCCTTTTCCATGATCCTGACTGTTATGCTTAAGTAAGCGATAAAATTCTTCACGGGAATGGCTGTCCATACCTGTGGTCGGTTCATCCAGGACAAAGAGATCAGGGTCCGTTGCAAATACTCGGGCGATCGAAATACGCTGCTTCTGACCCCCGGACAGTTCACCTATTTTCTTGTGACGCATATCCCACATACCAACGGATTCAAGAGATCGTCTGACATGTTCCTTATCTTCTTTATCCAGTTTTTTGAACCAGCGTCCTCTAGGGTATCTCCCTGACTGAACGAGTTCCAGAACAGTACTTGGAAAGCCTGCGTTAAATGAAGAAACCTGCTGAGGAACATAGCCTACAACGAGTTTTTCATTCCATCTATTTGTTCTGGACAGAGTGACGTTTCCTTTCGACGGTTTAAGAAGTCCCAGGATATTCCGTAATAAAGTTGTTTTTGCTGCCCCGTTTTCACCAGTCAGCATGACAAAATCACCGGAGTTCACCTCAAAAGAGATATTTTCCAGGACGGGTTCATCTTCATAATGGAAAGCAAGGTCATCGACTGTAATATATTGCATAAATTATCGACCTTTCTTAGATAGATTCGCTCTTAAGTATAGCATTTTATCCAGCATTTTTCAGCTGAATCTGTTAAACAGAAGACGAGGTGTGCCGTTTTAAACTGCGCACACCTCGTTAATTGATTTAGTTGATGGACTGTTTCAGTGCTTCGAGATTTTCTCTCATTGCTTCTATATATCCAAGACCTTCAGCTTGCAGTTCTTCTGACAAAGTTTCCAGATCATGCAGAACGGCTGTTTCTGTTCCAGTCTCATTGGCTACTGTCTGGGCAATCGCCGAATTGGCACCCTGCTGATAGTAAATGACCGGCACGTCGTATTCATTCACCAGCTGGTTGATTTCAGCTATTCTTGAAGGACTTGGCTCCACTTCTGTAGAAAGCCCGCCGATTGCTATCTGATCCAGATCATACCTGGCTGCAATATAGCCGAAAGCCTGATGCTGAACAATAAAGGTTCTATTTTCCGCACCCTCGAAAGCTTCCAGATAATCTTCATGAAGTGCAGACAATTCATTTATGAACTGGCCTGCGTTTTCCTGATAGCTCTCTGCATTCACCGGATCTGCTTCAATCAGTGCTTCCATGATAAGCAGGACCTGATCTTGTGCAAGGACAGGATCAAGCCAGATATGAGGATCTTCTTCTTCATGATCATCAATGTGTACATGAGCCACTTCTGATTGTGCGAGTTCATTTCCATCACCATCAGTTGCTACAGCCTGTACCAGAATATCTTCTCTTTCAATCTGGTATTCGAACCGGTCAGATGTCAGGTTATCGACCTGTTCCCATTGGCCTTCTTTTTCCATGACATACCATTGCCAGTCTTCTGCCTGTTCATATTGAGCCATTAAAGTGACGGTATCACCACTATGATAGTGGCCTGCCAGACCAATGATCTGAACATCCTCAGGAAGATTTGCCACTGGTTCAGCTGAAAAGTCTGTTTCATTTCCACTTGACGCCGGCGAGTCATAATGGCTTTCCGTTCCCAGAGCGTCAGCTGTTCGGACAACTTCCAGTTCTTCATTCTCAATTGAATTCAGCAGGCTGGGTACCCAGAACTCCATTTCCTCACTTGTATAGATGAACAGATCTGCATTATTGATTCCTGCAATATCCCGAGCACTTGGTTCATAACTGTGTGGATCTGCTCCTCCACCTACCATGAGAGAAATATCTGCATGCTCACCAGCCACCTGCTGAGTAAATTCATACACAGGATAAAAAGAAGTGACAATTGATAAGTTATCATCTGATGTTTGTTCAGAATTTTCTGCCGTACATGCACTTAAACCAAGAATTGCGAGAATAAGAGGCAGCAGCCCATACATTTTTTTATTAATCATCGTTAACTCCTTATGGTTGTAAATCGTAATCATTACGGTAAATAAAGTATGATGAGAATAGATACTCTGTCAAATTATAATTTCATAAGAGAAGGCAGCCAACTATATCAGCTGCCCACATTTTCTATTTAATGATTGTCCACTTCAATCTCAACAGCTTCAGATTGTGCATATGGTGCGTGTGCATCATCGTAAAGAACAGCCCTAACGTTTACTGTTGCTTCAGGTGCTTCCATAAACAGGTCTTGAGTATGCTGGCCGGAAATGATTTCCCATTCATCAGCATCATCTTCCCGGCTGTACCAGTGCCAGTCATCGTAATCTGTCTCTTCTGACATGACAGCCGTCAGTTCAACTAGTTCTCCAGTGTGGTAATGTTCCGCCACTCCTTCGATCGTGATCAGCTCTGCGACATCTGCATCAGCTTCATCATGTTCTTCTTCGGCCTCTTCATCAAGAACAGCAGTGTCGTCCGCTTCTGTATCTTTATCGCTGTCTTCTTCTAGTGCAGCTTCGTCACCTGTTTCTTCTTCAGTTCCTTCTTCTTCAGCCATATCTGTCGTGTTATCTTCTACACCTTCATCTTCTGCTGTATCACAGGCAGCTAAGTATAAACTCATTAAAGCAACTCCAGAAAGTTTGATCCATTTATTCAACACAATTATTCCTCCTATATAAGTAAATCGTAACCGTTACGTTTTACATTTAACCATGTTCCGCAGATGATGTCAACCACCTTTTTTGTAAAAACTTTCGTTACACCTCGTAATGAGCAGCCAGACTACTAAGAATCACGGGAGAATAATGGTCAGGAGTGGATTTTTGTCAGGCAAAATAAAAGGGGCTGGGAAAAAACCAGCTCTTAACAAACAAAAAGAACAATGAAAACCGTCGGTTTTAGATGGTCTTCATTGTTCTTTTGTATTTTTTCTGAAGATGTAGAAGTACATCCTCCTTTTCTTCGGA
>NZ_BAAGIR010000094.1:0-7760 GCF_054658155.1 Alkalibacterium sp. m-11 | reverse complement strand
ACGGTCAGTTCATTACGCATTCTGTATACACTGATGAATTGTCTTGTTGGGCATTATTCGTTGGCCATTGAAAAGAGTAACTACCATACACAAACAGTCTTAGCACGGGCACGACCTTCAAACAAACGAAAGAAAATAAAGTTCTATCTTTATCGGTTCATACGAGGTATCTCTAAAATCCTCTCGTTTGATACAGTAGGTATCAGATACTTTTATAAAGTAGAAAAGCGTTCGAATCAGTTATCTTTACTGTGAATGAATAAACTGAATAATTTTTTAAAACGCGCATATGGGCGTTTCATTTGCATGGCTATTTTTAAACATAATTGCTAAAAATGAGGAATTAACGAATACAGGTTTTCTAATTACATGCAATAGTGGATATTTAGTGTAAAAAGGGTAAATTCAAAATAAAAAAGCGGAGGGATTACTATGTTCAATAAAAAGTCTTATTTAGCTTTAAGTGCAACAGCCTTACTTTTACTATCAGCTTGTGGTAACGGAAATGGAACAGGTGACGGAGATGTAGCAGAGGACGATGATTTCGAAGGAGCAACCGATGATCCGACTGAGTTGACGGTCTGGACCTGGGATCCAAACTTTAACGTTGTAGCACTTGAGATGGCTGAAGAACGCTTTCAGGAAGATAACCCTGACTTCAGCTTGAATATAGTGGAAAACTCCCAGGAAGACGTCGTCCAGAGACTGAATACAAGTTTGAGTTCAGGTGTAACAACGGGACTGCCAAATATAGTGTTTATTGAAGACTATCGTGCTCCAAGTTTCCTTAATTCCTTTGAAGGCTCGTTTTATGCACTAGGCGACTACTATGAAACAGATGACTTTGCAGATTACAAATTGGCAGCCGGAACTCATGACGGTAATGTCTACAATGTTCCTTTTGATACTGGAGTAACTGGCCTATTCGTTCGAACTGACTATCTGGAGGAAGCAGGATATTCGCTTGAGGATCTTCAGGATATAACATGGGAAGAATATATTGAAATCGGTGAAGCTGTTTATGAGGAAACCGGCATCAGCTGGATTACTAACGATCATGGAGACTTAGGTCTGATGCGGATCATGATGCAGTCAAGTGGAGTCTGGTGGACAGAAGCTGATGGCGTGACACCTTATATTGAGGGCAACGAATCCTTGAGACTGGCATTCGAAAATTACAAGCAGATGGTCGATGCAGGTATCATGAATGTTCACAATCAATGGGATCAGTTTATCCAGACTTTTAATAATGGGGATGTAGTGACCGTGCCAACAGGTAACTGGATCAATCCGTCAATCATGCAGGCTGAAGATCAGTCCGGAAACTGGGGAATTGCACCTATTCCTAGACAGAGCCTCGATGATTCAGTCAATGCGTCCAACTTAGGTGGGTCTTCGATATATGTTCTTGACATTGACAACAAGGAACTGGCTGCTGAATTCTTAGCTGAAACGTTCGGTTCTGACGCTGATTTTTATCAGGATCTACTTGTTGAAATAGGAGCGATGGGAGCTTTCTTGCCAGCGAAAGAAGGTGAAGCGTATGCATATGAGAGTGAGTTCTACGGTGGTCAGCAGATCTATCAGGATCTTGCTGAATGGACTCAGGAAATTCCAGAAGTAGAGTTCGGTCAAAGAACGTATGAGATTCAAGATATACTTGCTGTTGCTCTTCAGGACTACTTAGGTGGAGCAGACCTGGACGATGTACTTGAAAACGCTCAAAGTCAGGCAGAATCAGCAATGCAGTAATTGACTGAACGGACACTCATGCTCTTTCAGCAGACGCATACTGAAAGAGCATGAGCTATTTTAAAGGGGGAGATTACTTTGTCATCCGACCACCAGGTTCAAAAAAAGAAAAAGATGGGTAAACTTGAGAGGAACCGCATCATTATGAGCTGGACATTTGTTATCATTCCAACACTGTTTATTGTTCTGTTCTATTTTTATCCGATGATCCAAGCATTCTGGCTTTCACTTCATACTGGAGCCGGGATAAACCTCAACTTTACCGGACTATCCAATTATCGTAGGCTTTTTAATGATCAGGCTTTTCTCACTGCAATGAGAAACACCTTTATTTTCTTAGTCTTTCAGATTCCATTGATGATTATTCTGGCACTGATGTTTTCAGTTGTTCTTAATCAGAAAACGCTGAAATTCAAAGGGCTGTTCCGTACGATCGTTTTTCTTCCGGCGATTACATCTTTGGTTGCCTACTCGTTAGTTTTCAGGTATCTGTTCGCCAACAATGGGATTGTCAACCAGGTTCTGATGGCTGTCAATCTGGTAGATAGTCCCATACTTTGGCTTGGTAATCCGTTCTGGGCAAGGGTACTCATTATCATAGCCATTACTTGGCGCTGGACAGGATATAATATGATATTTTATCTTTCTGCTTTGCAGAATATTGATCCTGGCATATACGAAGCTGCCCGTATTGATGGAGCAAGTGCAGTGCAGCAGTTTTTCAAGATCACTATTCCAATGCTCAGACCAGTTATTCTGTTCACCTCCATTACATCAACAATCGGAACGCTGCAGTTGTTTGATGAGCCGATGAACTTGACAGGAGGGGGACCAGGAAATGCGACCACAACCTTGTCTCAGTACATCTATAACCTTTCGTTCGAATTTACACCGAACTTCGGGTATGCCGCAGCAGTTTCCTATAGTATAGTTGTGTTCGTTATAATTCTGTCGGTTATTCAGTTTAGATTAGGGAGGGAGAAAAAATGAAGAAGAATAAGGCAATGAAAAAGTTCTTTATGTATTTGTTTCTGATCGTAACTTCAATCATGTTTTTCTTTCCTTTTTACTTCCTGATCATTAGTATAACGAATCCTTCAATTGACATTACACGGGGAAGAATGCTCCCTGGAACATATTTTGTAGATAATTTTAGAACGATGCTGGAAACGACTGCACTGACAAGGTCAGTTATCAATTCTACAATAGTGTCAGTCGGTCAGACTATTCTGTCCATATTCATTTCATCACTGGCGGGATACGGCTTTGAGATTCATAAAAGCAGAGGAAAGGAAATGGTCTATAACATTATCCTTCTATCTATGATGATTCCTTTTGCAGCACTGATGGTTCCATTATTCAGATTATTCGGTACGATTTCAGGAATAGCACCCGCTCTAGGGATTGATACGCTTTTCGGTGTCATCCTTCCTTATTTATCTACAGCCTTTCTAGTGTTCTTTTTCAGACAGAACACCAAGATGTTCCCTAAAGAATTACTGGAGGCAGGACGAATGGATGGCCTGTCAGAACTTGGGTTGTTTCTAAAAATCTATATACCTACAATGAAAACAACCTATGCAGCAGCAGGAATTGTTACGTTCATGGGTGCCTGGAATAACTTTTTGTGGCCATTGGTAATTCTTCAGTCTCCAAGCAACTTTACTGTTCCTTTAGTCATTTCTGCTATGGGATCAGGCCACACAATTGACTTTGGAGCAGTCATGATTGCGATATTCTTTACTACCATACCTACAGCGATAATATTCTTCGTTCTTCAAAAACACTTTGTTGCAGGAATGGTCGGATCAATTAAGTAAATCATTACTATCTGGACTTTCGGTGCTATAGAGTCCCGTTGTCTCTACTAACCAGTTCGTGACATATAGGACCCTAATGTAGTATCACTTGCAGCTGACTGAGAATAAACGGAGGGTATTTATATAGAAATAGTGGTTAAATTAATTTGAGAAAAGCTGTCCTGAGGGGCAGCTTTTTTGCATTAGTATAGTTCTATGAGCACATTGCTTATCAGGGTGTAAAAAAAGTTGTGAGGGTAGCTGAGCTGATTGTCATTTGGCGTTGCTGAAGTCCCGCTGGCAAGGAAGTACTCATAGCTTACCGCCCGTTTATCCAATTGAACTATAACAAGAAAAAATCTAATTACAGCTTCCTCTCTAATTCTCCATTTCAAATACAGGTAGACAGGCTCTACTTATAGTTTATTTCCATTTTTCAAAAGTATATGCCACTAGAACGCTTCTAGTGATGGTCATGATCTAATTTAGATCGTAAACTATAGCTAGACCCTGCCTAGCTATACTTCATCCACTACAAGTGATTCTTTTCTTCAATTATAATTCGCATAGCTACATTTTATGCTAACGCTGGAACGGGAAAATACAGTTACAGAACTCAGATAAGTGATCAGCACTAAAATCAGTAAGGAACAATCAGGCTCAGCCTGATTGTCAGCCAATAGAACAGAACAAGCGGCTACCTATTCAATTCTTCCTAAATCCAAGACCACTTTTTCTATCAGAAATCAAACAATACGAATCGAAAATGCTATTCTGATACCGCTAACAAAAAAGTGTAATTTGTTGAATAAGTGCTTCGGTTATTATATATATAACGTGTAACCACTTACATAATTTCTTTGTGTGAGAAAAAGAAAGGGAGGCAATACAATGTTCAAACGTCAAACTTTTTACAAAGGACTGGCCTTATTTTCTGCTGCAGGAATTCTGGCAGCGTGTGGTAATGAGGGAGATATCCCTGGGACAGATGGGGGAACAGACACAGGAGACGGCAATGACAATGGAGCCGTTGATGGAGAAGAAGTCAGCCTGGCCATAATGCAGGGGAAAGTGGAGTTCAATTCTCAGTTCAACGAGCTGGCTCAGATGTACATGGATGAGAATCCTAACGTGTCGATTGAAATTACATCAGTTGGTGGTGGGACAGACTACTTCACTCAGTTGACAACGCGTTTCGGTGCAGGTGATGAGCCGGATATTTTCAGTGTGGCCGGACCGAATGAAATGGAACAGATGGCAGAGTATATGGCGGATTTATCTGATACGGATGCGGCGGGTGCTGCTCTGGATGGCATGCTTGATACGGTGACTGAAGATGATGGATCAGTAGTCGCATTACCATATAACATAGAAGGATACGGATTTATTTATAATAAGGAAGTGTTCGAAGCTGCGGGTATCGATGCTGAGCAGATCGAAACGTATGAAGATCTGGAGGAAGCAGTTCAGACGATCGACAGTCAGCTCGATGAGTTAGATATTCAGGCTGTATTTGCCCTGCCTGGTGCAGAAGGCTGGGTCATGGGAGACCACTTGGCTAATGTCTTCTTATCACATGAATTTAATCAGGATGTCAATGAAGCTTATAACGCTGAAACCATCGAGTTTGAACGAGCTGATGAATTTCAGCGTATGCTGGATCTTCAGGCAGACTACTCCATCGAACCGATTCTGAGTCTGGACTACTCTCAGCAGGTCGAAGAGTACTTCTCTCTAGGACAGGTTGCGATCATTCAGCAGGGGAACTGGATCTATCCTACACTTGAACAGATGGATCCTGATTTTGCTGAAAACAGTGTCGGTATGATGCCTATTCCTTTAGACGGGTATGAAAATCATCTTCCAGTGGGGATTCCGAACTACTGGGCAGTCAACTCTAACAATGATGATGCGACGGTTCAGGCAGCCAAAGATTTTCTAGACTGGATGTATTTGTCAGATGAAGGGAAAGATTTCGTCATAAACGAATTCAACTTCATACCAGCTTATGAGGGATACGAGGACATGGAGATCGGCGATCCACTATCTCAAGTGGTATACGATTACTCGGAGAGTGGAGACACGATTGGGTGGATCTTCAATGGCTATCCGACCGGATTTACGAACAATGAATTTGGTCCGAATCTTCAGGCTTATCTTGGCGGAGAGATGACATGGGAGGAGACGATCGAGAACTCCATCTCAGCATGGGAATCTCTGCGGTAACAGGACAAAGGCCATATTGAATCAGTCATATGGCCTTTTTTGTCTTTATACTATTTAGCATAACTGATGCTGGAAAGGACACTTTATTATGAGAAATAAGGAACTAAGCTTCTGGCTGTTCATTACACCAGTCATTCTGAGTCTGTCACTTGTTGTTATACTTCCTGTTGTCATGGGATTTTTCTATTCATTTACAGACTGGAACGGCTTGACCTTCAATCAGTTTATAGGGTTGGGTCATTATCGGAGACTGCTTGAAGACAGTCAGTTCAGGCAATCACTCTGGTTTACATTCAGGTTTGCGTTTGTCAGTGTGATCGTCCTCAATATTATTGGACTGAGTCTGGCTTTATTAGTGACAAGTAAACTGAAATCACGCAATCTTCTTAGAACAGTTTTCTTCATGCCAAATCTGATCGGCGGACTGATTCTTGGATTCATCTGGCAGTTTATTTTTGTACGAGTATTTGCAGCTATGGGGAACTTCACTGGTATCGAAGGCCTTCTTGGCTGGTTGTCTACTCCAGCTACCGGATTCTGGGGCCTAGTCATCCTGACGGTCTGGCAGCAGGCGGGTTACATTATGATCATCTACATTGCTTATCTGCAGGGCATACCTAAGGAACTGATTGAATCAGCTAATATTGATGGGGCCACACCTTTTCAGAAGTTCCGCTATATAACATTTCCACTTATTGCCCCCGGCTTCACTGTATCGATGTTCCTGACCCTGTCCAGTTCCTTCAAAATTTATGATCAGAACTTGTCACTTACCGGTGGAGGACCATTTAATTCGACACAGATGGTTGCCATGAATATAGTGGACACAGCGTTCGCCAGTAACCAGATGGCTTATGGTCAGGCAAAAGCAGTCGTTTTCTTCTTTATCGTAGCGATTTTCTCTTTATCTCAAGTCTATTATAATAAGAAAAGAGAGGTGGACTTGTAATGAAGAACAACAGAAAATACCTGGCACTTGAAATTATCGGTGTGCTGCTCGGACTGGTCTGGATTTCTCCATTTT
Source organism: Alkalibacterium sp. m-11 (assembly GCF_054658155.1). NCBI lineage: Bacteria > Bacillati > Bacillota > Bacilli > Lactobacillales > Carnobacteriaceae > Alkalibacterium > Alkalibacterium sp. m-11. The sequence continues at coordinate 959 of NZ_BAAGIR010000094.1, read as the reverse complement.
ATCTCATGCTCGTCAACAGTTTTAAAGCACCCAGGGACATTTTTGCAAATGTACTGAACCTGCCTTCTCAGTTTAATTTCGATAACTATGTTACGGCCTTCAACGATTTGAATTTTATTCGCTCGTTCTTTAATTCGCTGCTGATTACACTGGCTAGTGTTGCAATCATCATTTTGTTTTCATCTATGGCCGGTTATGCATTAGCCAGAAACAAGAGTAGGCTGAGTGGAGCGATTCTACTAATGTTCGTAGCAGCTATGCTTATTCCATTTCAGTCTGTGATGATTCCGCTGACCTCAAATTTCGGTCAAGTCGGGATGCTGAACAGAGTGGGGCTGATATTTATGTATCTTGGATTCGGAAGTAGTCTGGCTATTTTCCTCTACCATGGGGCTATGACAAGAGTATCGATTTCACTTGATGAAGCAGCAATCATAGATGGGGCTAATAAATTTCAGATTTTCTTCAGAATTATTTTTCCGTTACTTAGCCCGATATCAGTAACTGTTGCGATCCTGAACGTGATCTGGATCTGGAACGATTACTTGCTTCCATCTCTAGTTTTAAGCAGACGGAATGAAACGATCCCGATAAGAATGTTTTACTTTTTCGGCCAGTACACCCGACAATGGCATCTGGCTCTTGCAGGGCTGACGATTGCCATTCTCCCAGTCATCATTTTTTACTTCAGTGCTCAGAAGAGCATAGTCGAAGGGGTCACTGATGGAGCGGTAAAATAACAACTTACATCTTAAAGGCTGCTGTCGTGTAGATTCTGGACATGCCGGCAGCTTTTGTTTTTATCCTCATTTAAGAAAGCGTATAATTAGACGAGTGAACTAGGAAACTCCAAGGAATAATTGGGGGAATAGCTCTTAAATGAGCATACAATTGATTGGTTTTTACAGCACTATTGGATTTATCTCGTCAAACAGGTTTTGGTTTGATGGTCTAGAAAA
>NZ_BAAGIR010000093.1:0-7830 GCF_054658155.1 Alkalibacterium sp. m-11 | reverse complement strand
TCTCCTGAACGTCAAGTTTTTCTAAAAAATCAATGTCAAATAAAGTGGGTTGTTGTATAATGGACATAAGGAATCCCTCCTGGAGTACGTGTCTTAGTCGACAACCTAATTGTACCATATGGGGGGGGTCCTTTTTTCTATGTTTTAAAAAAGTTGATTTATCAGGTGTTAAACACGACAAATAATTATGAAATTGGCTCAAGTATCAACTAATACTGAGAAATATACAACCATTATATATTGGCAGTCGGACTATCAATATATAATGGTTCAAAAAAGAGACTGGCATCTAGCTCAGCCACATTTTAAAAATTAACGGTTTCCTTTATAGTATTTTCGGTCATTATCACGATAGAATCAGGACCATACATAAAATATTTAATGCAATATAGTGTTGCTAGACCATCGAGTACATAGACGATACGAGGAATGATATTATCCTGACCCAAAAAATAGAGGCAACCAAGTTAAACTCAAAAAGTCCGACTAATAAGTAGTTTACCACACTAATAATTAAAATAACTAAAGCGACTCTGTCCAATGTTTTCATCTTAAAATCTCTCCTTTCTCCTATAAATTTCTGACACCTAGATTATAGTCCTAACCTTTAATATAGCGAGTTATAAGCCTCGATAAAAGCACTATATATTAAAACGAGTAATACTCTCTGAACGGAACATATGAGAGTAAATTATGTCCGAATTAGTGAAAGAATTAATTCAAACTGATATACTGGATACACGGATTTGAATAGACTAAAGGACTAACTTAGTTAATATTGAATTCTTTGTTTAGGAGAGTGTTAAATGAGCGAACAAGTTATCCTTACCAATATGTGTCTGATACGCAACTCTGAAAACCAAGTCCTTGTTCGGGACAGACGAGATAAGAACTGGCCAGGCATTACTTTTCCAGGTGGGAAAATAGAACATGCGGAATCTTTCCAGAAGGCTGTTATTAGAGAAGTATTTGAAGAAAGCGGACTAGTCATTTCTGATCCTGACCTTGTCGGCACCAAGCAGTTTCAGACTGACAAAGACGAACGCTACATCGTTTTGTTATACATAGCAACGCAGTTTACGGGCACTTTGAGGTCTTCTGAAGAAGGAGAAGTATTCTGGATAGACGAATCGGAACTTTCAAACTATAATCTGGTTCCTGACCTAATGGATATGTACAAGGTGATGATTTCTGAAGAATTAAACGAATTTTATTATGCGCGTACTCAGAACGAAGAGTCTGACTGGGAGCTTCAATTACTATAAATGCATCTAATAGAACAGTCGGCTGCTGTCATGAGTACTCTATTAAGGCGGAGAATATGAGAATTCATTGCTCTAAGAAAATGCTCACAGCGATAAAAAATAGTGATGGTATTTTTGGAGATTCAAAGGTTGCTATCGATATGGATTATGATCATGCGACAGATTCGGATGAATTATACGACTGGCACGCGAATGTAGTGGAGCTGACAAGGGCTACTGTATTAGTTGTCCTGATGAATGATAAAACATATTATCCTATAGTTTGCGGGCCAATCAGATTAAGCAAAATAAATAGATTTTTAGCTGATTTCCAGTCCAATCTGCTTCAATTAATGCAGGAAACTAAAATTCCTGAAAGGATTAGGGAGGATTACGTTAATAACTGTAAGAATGTAACCTTTACTAAGACTTTGAACCATAGTAAAGTCAGCCAACTTAGCTCAATAGGATCGGACGCGCTCCACTACGTCTATTACGAAGATTTAAATATAAAGGATATAGATCCTATTAGTATAAGTGTTTGGTTAAGTGATATCTATCGAACAAAAGATGGTGTATTTCAAAAGCCTATTGATCTGTGGTTAGAGGAATGGTAAAGGCGGACACATTAAGTGTAGGGTAATCGTATTTTACTGACTCTGAAAGCTGAAAGTATCAAAGACACCAAGTATCTCGATTAGGTATCCATTCATTGAACTAGTATCATTTAAATCAAGAAGGAGGGGTTGGGGGACCCCAACCTACAAAAGCATTGGAAACAATGAACAACTGTCTGGGTACTATAGGCGGCTTTTCTTTGTTTTTTTGTGGGAGCATATAACGGTCTTGTTTTGCGACGAACTGAGCGCCCTCAATCCAACTGAGTGGGTTCCAAGATCCATCTTTCGACCAACTCGATGGCACGATCACAACTCAGTTGACTGCTCGCGACATCTTTCGACCAACTCAATGGCACGATCACAACTCAGTTGGCTGCTCCCACCATCTTACGACCAACTCAATGGCACAATCACAACTCAGTTGACTGCTCGCGACATCTTTCGACCAACTCAATGGCACGATCACAACTCAGTTGGCTGCTCGCGACATCTTACGACCAACTCGATGGCACGATCACAACTCAGTTGGCTGCTCGCGACATCTTACGACCAACTCGATGGCACGATCACAACTCAGTTGGCTGCTCCCACCATCTTACGACCAACTCAATGGCACGATCACAACTCAGTTGGCTGCTCGCGACATCTTACGACCAACTCGATGGCACGATCACAACTCAGTTGGCTGCTCCCGACAGAGTGAGTCCTTGTCCTCATCAACCATTATCCGATTCCCACCCACTAAGCCTGTCACTTACTGAAGAGGGGACCAAACAACTTAGATGATTAGCCACCAGATATCATCACCCTTAATACGCGCCTGCAACGCTGCTTTATTTCAAAAAAGTTGACTTTAAGTAAGTATAGATTGTATCCTTTATATTAGTGCGTTAAAGGAGACGATTATATTGAACGTTATTAATGGTGTTTTAAATGTGATATACAATGTCAGTTATTTTACCATGCCGATTTTCATTTTACTCCTGGTATTCAATTCAGGATTAAGTGAACACCCAAAAACTATTCTCAAGACAGTCAAAGATAACTGGGGCTTCTTCTTAAGGCTGGTGGCGTTTAACAATGTCATTCTCCCCCTCATTCTCTGGCAGCTTCTCAGGATCATCCCAATAGATCCGGTTTATTCCGCAGCCTTTGTTATTCTATTTTTATGTGCAGGTGCCTCGACAGTCATTGCATTTGTGCAGGAAACAGGTGAGAAGATCACTTATGCTGTTTCAACAATGATCCTGTTGACCTTGTCAACAGTTCTGATTTTACCTATTCTTTTGCCGAGGATGATTGAAGGGGTAGAAATCACTTCTCTTGACCTTATCGGAAGTCTGATTGCGAGTATCCTTCTTCCTTTATCGGCGGGGTCTTTCATGCGACTATTTTTCGAAGACTTGGCATTGAATATTAAGCCTTATACGTTGAAAACACAGAAGGTCATGATGAATATAGCAGTATACGGCATGATGCTGGGGCTTCTACCTGAATTGGTTCAGCTTATCGGGAGTGGTGTGATTACATCAAGCATTCTTATTGTACTAGCATCAGCAGTAATCGGGTATTTGATTGAAATGAAAAATCCCGACCGTGCGATGCAGCTGACTTCCGGATTTGCAGGGGGGACAGAGGAATGGTGCAGTTGCATTTGCAGTAGTTTTAAATAACTTTTCTGATCCAGGCATTTTTCTTACGATTGCTGTGACAACGATGATCAGTACAGTGTTGTTCAGCACCTTATCCACTTATATAGGAAAATCAAGACTTAAAGAGGCCGAAACTAGATAAGGTTTCAATTAAAAAAATTACTTGCCGGCCGTGATACCCACGGATTCGGTATGAAGGAGATTAATAATGAATTGGATTACATTTTTTATCGATAAAGCCGTACCTGTAGTTATGGCAATACTTACTTTAATTATTGGATCAAGTCTGATTAAGGTTTTCAACAGACTATTGACGAGACAAGTTAAGAAATCAAAAATGGACGAAAGTCTTAAGCCATTTCTTCTGTCTGTTTTTAGTGTCGTAATGAAGATTCTTCTTATTATTGTTGTAATCGGTATTCTAGGCATACCAACAGCGTCGTTTGTTGCTGTTCTGGGTGCAGGAAGTCTGGCGATTGGTCTGGCTTTTCAAGGCGCTCTGTCTAATCTGGCTGGAGGGGTACTACTTCTGACCATGCGACCGTTCAAGGTAGGGGATTATATTGAAGGATCCGGATACAGCGGAACAGTCAAAGCCATCCAGATTCTTTATACCGAACTGATTACTCCGGACAATAAAATGATCTACATTCCTAACGGCACACTGTCCAATGCTGGAATCGTCAATTATTCTGTTCATGACACCCGACGAGTCGATTTCACTTTCGGAGTTGGATACGAGACAGATACTCAGCATGTGCTGAATGTATTGGAAGGTATTTTAAATAATCATGAGTTGGTCATGTCTGATCCTGAACCGTTTATTCGCCTGTCTGCACATGGAGACAGTGCCGTCGAATATGTTGCGAGAGTATGGGTCAAATCCGAAGATTACTGGACGGTATACTTTGATGTCCTGCAGGAAGTTAAGAAATCCTTTGACCAGGAAGGGATTTCAATTTCTTACCCTTAAATGGATATTCACATGGAAAATTAAATGATAAAGGAAATACTTAAACTAATAAGGGTCTCCTTTTTTCGTCCGATCAATACGGGATCAATTCCTCCAGTGTCATACTACCCTTTGCATTAAGACAAACATTATTCATCATCCTTCCGTTTGGCGAGAACCTTGCATTAAAGGTACTTGCTGGCTTCCCGTATGCTCAAAGAAGCCGTGTCCTGTCAGTGTGTTTCGATGAATTGAGGGACCCATTCAGGATCAGTTTTGCTGTAGTCTCTTAAACTTCAGCCGATTGCTTTATTAATAAAGAATTCATTCTGGTTCAGGTTATTCACTATAATTTCTTCCAGAAGTACAGTGTCTGTTGACTATTACAACGAACTAGAAGATGTGCTATGTACGAGTCTCGACCACGTTGGAAAAGGAGATATTCTCCTGATCACGGGAGCTCGAGGAATGGATTATGGGGCAAAAACTGTTCTGGAAATGCTGCTGGAAAAGAAGACATTGGTTAAAAGGGATGCAGTCATAGATGTATTGAACAAGAAAATAGTGGGAATGGATGACCTGAAACTTGTCGAGTGATTTTCTTTTTAAGAATTTAAAAAAATTTCTAAGATGTCCTCCTGTTTAATGCTATAATGAGTCAGATAATGGACAAGTTACAGGAGGAAGAAATGAAGACAATTGGTTTTGACACAGAAAAGTATTTGAAGGAACAGTCTGCCTATATTCTTGAAAGAGTTGAGAACAGTGACAAATTGTATCTTGAGTTTGGTGGGAAATTAATTGGCGACAAGCATGCCAAACGTGTGCTGCCTGGTTTTGATGAAGATGCCAAGATGAAACTGCTGGCAACATTGAAAGATCAGTCTGAAATTATCATTTGTGTGTATGCAGGAGACATTGAGAGAAACAAGGTGAGAGGGGACTATGGGATTACATACGACCGGGATGTGTTAAGACTCATCGATGAGTACCGGGCATATGGCATTCCAGTGAACAGCGTACTGATTACTCGATACCAGAATCAGCCTAACGTTGATATCTTCATGACCAAGCTTAAACGCAATGGCATAAATGTTCATACGCATAGAGCCATTGACGGTTATCCTACCAATGTCGAAGCAATTGTTGGAGAAAACGGCTTTGCTAAAAATGCTTACATTGAGACTACAAAACCGCTAGTCGTCGTTACAGCTCCAGGAGCTGGAAGCGGAAAACTGGCTACCTGCCTGAATCAGCTCTATCATGAATATGCTAGAGGAAATGAAGCGAGTTATGCAAAATTCGAGACGTTTCCGGTATGGAACCTTCCGCTCAAGCATCCGGTCAATACAGCATACGAAGCAGCTACTGTGGACCTTAAAGATGTTAATATGCTGGACAACTATCACTATGAAGCATACGGGGAAGTTGCGGTCAACTATAATAGAGACACGGAAATGTTCCCAGTTATTAGACGGATTATTGAAAAAATATCCGGAAAATCTTCAGTTTATCAGTCTCCCACAGATATGGGTGTAAACCGGATTAAATCTGGTATTATTAATGATGAAGTAGTCTGTGAGGCGTCCAGACAGGAAATCATCCGCCGCGCATTTTCTATTGAAAATGACTATATAAAAGGTCTGGCTGATGAAGATTCTCTGCGACACATGCAGCTGATCCTTGAAGAAACAGATTTAAAGAAAGAAGATAGAAAACCTGTCTTGATTGCAAGGCAGTATGCAGAAAAGGTACAGAGCAGGATGGATGATACGAGCCTTCAAGCAGTCGTTGCAATCGAGCTGCCTAATGGCAAAGTAGTGACTGGACGCACGACCAGTCTGATGGATGCAGCTGCGGCTGCAATCGTCAACAGCTTGAAATCTTTGGCCAATATTTCTGATGAAATTGATTTGCTGGCTCCTATGATCCTGCAGACGATTCAGACATTGAAAAAAGATGATCTGAAAAGCAAGGTACCTACCTTATCTGCCAACGAGCTGCTTATTGCACTGGCGATCAGTGCGGTAACTAATCCGACCGCAGATCTGGCTTACAGGCAGCTTGACAAGTTGACTGATGCCCAGGCGCACTCAACAGTTATTCTGAACAGCGAAAATGAACAGACAATCAGAATGCTAGGAATAGATATTACGAATGATCCCGTCTATCCAACAGACAATCTGTATTACAATTAAGATTAAAGCTGCCGTCCGCTTATCTCAACTGAGATAGACGACGAGCAGCTACTTTTTTAATTTTTTTGTTTAAGCTGCTTGGCGATGGCCTGTTTAGCCAGATTGTCCGCGCCTTTGTTCTGTTTTTCAGGGATCCATTTCACTTCATAAAAACTAAGCTGGGACAACAATTGCTGTATATCATTGAAGATCTCAGCGTAAACGGGATTCTTCATATGATTCTTTCGGATCGACTGGGCGACAAGCTGACTGTCTGTGTGTAATATAGTCCACTCCTGGGTGCGGTCATGATCATGAACCCACTTGACTGCCAGGTAGAAAGCTTTTAATTCTGCCAAGTGATTGTCCAGACAGTTTTCGAGAGGGGCATTAAGCTGTTCATGCAGACCGTCCCCAGCCACTACCAGGCCAGCGCCAGCACGTTGGTTTTTCTGAGATACAGCCGCATCACTGTAAATTTTAAGCATACCTGGATTCTCCTTAATTATTATTTGTTTAAAAATGACGTAGAAAAAAGACCAGTTCCTCTGTGCAACTGATCCTCATTTCTATGTATAAGTAAAATGTATTATTCAGCTTCCACGACTGTAACATTTGTAGCTTGAGGACCGCGTGACCCTTCAACGATATCGAACTCGACTGTCTGACCTTCATTAAGAGCTTTGTACCCTTCCATTGTGATGCCTGTGAAGTGAACGAACACTTCTTCCTCATCACCAAATTGAATAAACCCGTAGCCTTTTTGATTGTTAAACCATTTAACAGTACCTGTAGTCATCGTTTTCCCCCTAAGATTACTCATTATAGTCGGTTATATCCCTCAGTATAAAGGATACGGTGAACCTAGTCAATCATTGCTACAAGGGAGTATGTGTAAAGCTATTCTCGGAAATTTATTCTAGAAATCTGAAACGCAGTTTATTGTTTTTGACTTTCTCAAGCCTTTTTTGCTCTTCGAGCTTTTAAAAGGCTTGAGAAAGTCAGTTCTAATTAAATAATTTCTGTAATTGCCCCATTGGACTTGATGAAGAGCCATTATTAGCTATTCTTCCAATTTTTACACCTATTGAAGGTCTATGTTGGCTTTTCTTCAAAGCTGCTCTCACTGCACCCTTAAACTCCGGCTGGAGTTTCGTTGTAAGTTCCGGTATTTTATCTGTTAGC
>NZ_BAAGIR010000092.1:0-7893 GCF_054658155.1 Alkalibacterium sp. m-11 | reverse complement strand
ATTTTTCTGGTAAAATATTAGTCATAAGACATCTCTCCTTTGAATGTTGTTATGGTGACTACATTTTACCAAAGAGAGGTGTCTTTTTGTGTGTTTTTTGATAATTATTTATAAGAAGTTTCAATAATCGCAAGGGTTAAACCTGGATATTCAACTGCAAAACTTGAGTTACTCCCTTTTAATTTTAACATAACTGAAAAGGGTTTTTCACATTATTTAGAAGGATCACTAAATACAACGGGACTCTTTCTCTTGTTCCACTCTATATAGCCCAGTTTTCTTATTCCTTATTTATATATACTTATTTGTGATATGGCTCTACTTTATACATTTTTTTCAGTAAAGGTTTGTAAGGCATATTTAATTTTTTAGCTACACCCTTTTTTTACGATTTTATTCAAGTGATCTACTGCCTCTTAAGCATATTACTTTAGACTACTCAAAAATCCCACTGACAGCTTTTTATATCAACATGACTTTCATTCTTCATGGGAACCTCCTCGTCCTCCAGCAACTGTCTCTGTTCTCCCCACCCTGGTGCCAGCCTGCCGGCATGATTCACTACTCTATGACAAGGAAAACTTCCATAAAACTCAGCCATACTCAGTACCCTTCCTACAAGACGGGCATTTCTTTCTCTCCCGATCAGTCGGGCAATCTGACCGTAAGTTGCCACTTTTCCCTCTGGAATCTCCTCCACTACCGACAATATTTCATAAATCAGCTCGTCATCTAACGTTCGTCTCATGCCTATCACCTCGGTAATCCATTTGAATATGATTAACTAGTCACTTATCATCTCGCTATGTGTATGTCCATGACTAATCTTTATTTGTCAGAAATGTACGTTTTATGTGTATCTTCTTCGGAGGTGTATTATCTCTATTCATCCGGTAGCTCCTTACAATATGCTTTAATTTATATTCATTTCTTCAAATCATTATTTTCTATGAATTGTTCAAGGTCATCTTTAGGTTTTTGATCTAGCCGGTGGTGGTTAAAAGATTTATACTCCTTTACAGCTATTTGGTCAGCAACTGCTTTAGATACTTTTCCAGCATTTTGAAGAATTTCACGCTCATTAAATTTCAAAAATGCGTTTAATTTATCAACCCAATCCTTCATGTACATGACTTGTTGTCTCTCAGCCTGATCTTCAGCATAATCTAAATACATTGTAACTATTCGATTAAGAGATTTTAGCTCCTTTTCAGTTAAGTAATTCTTGGCAACAGTTACATCCTTTTTTCGAACTTTGTCCCCCTTCCATGTGGTTAATCCCATATTCTCCTTGCTTGAATCTGCTCTCCTTGTAATAAGTTCTGCAGCTGTGTTGCCATGAATGGCGAAGTGTAATTTATTTTGAACGACAGCAAAAAAACTCTGTGTAATTTCTGCTTTAGGATCGTAGTCAATAGAGGTTGCATAGATATCTGTAATCTTTTGATAGAATCTCTTCTCTGAAGACCGAATATCACGAATGCGTTCCAATAACTCATCAAAATAATCTTGTCCTAAATTGCGCATATCTTTCAAGCGTTCATCATCCATCGTAAAGCCTTTTACAAGATATTCATTCAATCGTGCAGTTGCCCATCGACGAAATTGGGTGCCACGATGAGAGCGCACACGATAACCTATAGCAAGAATGACTTCAAGATTGTAATGTTTGGCATTTCTTTTTACTTCTCTCGATCCTTCATTTTGAACATGTAAGTAATTCTTACATGTTGACTCTTCTTTCAATTCATCTTCTTCATAAATATTTTTGATATGCAATGTAATATTCTGAGATGAAGTCTGATATAGTTCAGCAATTGCTTTTTGAGTCATCCACACAGTCTCATTTTCTAGCCGGACATCTATTTTTGTATTACCGTCTTCTGTTTGATAAATCAAAATATCGGTCTCGTTTTGCATTTTTGTCTCCCCTACCCTAAGTTATTAATTTTATTATAACATCTGCGGTAGACTATTAAATAAATTCCGAACATTTATTCTTTTTGATTTTATTTTTACTTTTATTTGCAAAAACTCCTAGGCTTTTTTATAAGTCTAAGAGTCTTTTTATCGTGTTTATTCGTTCGAGTATAGTCACAAAACCTCAATTACTTATGCAAACACCTTCCTCAATATATCTAAATGAGGTTTATAGTTTAGCAAAGTTTTATTGTTAACCTATTTCTGCTCTGCAAAATAAGTATCTACTGCATGCTTAAAAGAATCTATGAAAAAAGATTGTGCCTTTTTGCTTATATCTGCTTTGGGATTAATAATATCAAATCCATGGTAACATCCTTCAAAGAGTTCAAAAGCAACAGGTACACCTGCTTGTTTCATATCATTTAATTTAAACTGGCGTTTATCTCTTTCAACAGTGTTCATCACCACAGAAGTCCCCTTCAATTTTGCTCGATTCTGTTGCAAAATATAAGAAGTCGGCCAATGCTTATCATCAGCACGTTTAAATAAATCAACTAAATGGTCATATGCTTCAACAGTGTAGATAGAAGGATGTTGAATAAGGTAACAAGAAACAAGCCAAAAGTGAAGATCATATAGTTCAGGATCATTATGCTCCCATGCTAAAGGGAAGTGAAACATTTCATTACAAGTATACCCTTCCTGTATTTGAGCACCACATTCTATACATCTATCATTTTCTATAATAACTGAATGATCAAACATATAAATTCTCCTTTTAAACTAGATGCAGCAAGCTTCATTACAAACAGTAACTAGTCCTATCCACTTCTCATTTGTAAAAGTCATTATTCCTGTAGGATAACTTTTTCACATTTTTTAAATAACAACTTCAAATCCAGTTTCCTTTTTAAACGGCATCTTATATTCTTTGAAGACTAATTTATATTTAGATACGTCATCTGGCAAAGCAGGAGATACTATGAACGTAAATGTTTCGTTTCCTAAAGTACCTCCGCCTCCTTCGTTTCGGCATTTATATTGACTGGCTTCTGCTCTTATTGACAATTCAAAATGACTATGTTCAGAATAATCCCATTCAGACTCATCACTTGTAAAATGGCTATTAATAGTTAAATGGACCACACTCGCATTCTCAAACTGACTAACGAAAGTGACCGAATAAAAAGTATCATCATTTTCAAAAGCCTTCATAACAGGTGTGTTTTTAATAAAATTCTTTGGCTCTACGACAGGTTTATATAAATCTTCATTTAATAAATCTACAAAAATATAATTTAGAAAATCTTCCTCGAAATCGTATTTCTTTGACCAGTCTGTAATGTGTTTTTCAGTCGGAAACCCAGGATTATTATCCGATAGTTCTTTACGCTGCTTGATTAATTGACATATTTGTTCGTCTGTTGCTGCAATCCGTTCATCATAGTGATCAGTTGGCGGTTCAAATAGCATTGGCTTCATCTTTAACAGCTCCTTTAAAATAATAGTAACTATTTTTAAACACGACTAAAAATCTTTCGTATTTTATAGAAATACTTACTTGTGATACCTCTCTGAAACGATTTAGATGAGTTCTTGCTTGTCTTTTTATTCTTTCATACTCGCTACTTCTCTCGTATAAATTGAATCTTATACTTGATATTACTCTAATTCAAAGTTTTTAAATCTCTTTCTCTGGTAGGTCAACTTGCCATAATCTCCAACAACATACATACGATAATTTTTCCTGGAAACATCCAGCACAATTCGTTCCCTATTTTCTGTTTGAAAATAAAGAGAATACGTTGTTGAGCTGGACATATTATCTCCTGTGGAGTGTCCGCTTGTTTCTGTATCCTTTTCCACCAGTTCGGCCTTAACTGTAACCGGTTCAGCTATAGAATTTAAAAAAGCATTAATCACTAGATAACCAAATACAAAAATAAAAACAGCTATAACGATAAAGAAAACGATGGTGAACTACCCACCACTTAAATCCTCCGGATTTTGAAGTGGGGGCTTCCTACGAACTCCATTCTTGTCTGCACAGGTTTCATGCAGACAGAGGAATCGGATATGGGTAGGCTCAAAAGGCAGTCCCTGCCTCATAGGTTTTCTTTTACTTGGCTAACGCCAAGGAATACTCAGTAGGCTTGGTTGTCGCCTATATAGACTTGGTTATCGTCTATATATAAAGTATACCAAATGAGAATGACATTAACCACTTCAAGCTATCGCTTGACCGAAATTCATCTCCCACTTTCACTGGTGCTTCGCACCCATACGCTTAGAAGTGGGAGACTTCTTTCGGAATTACGTTAAATGCACCTATTTCCCAAAAGAGATTGTCCATGTCTTTTCCTCCTAAACATATTTTTATGCCTTTTCTTTTTAAAGATTACAGCAACTCTGTTATTTAATATTAATTTCTACTATCAGATTAATTATAAATTATTTATTTATTAATATATACAGGTAATTCATAAACCTTATACACCATTATAGAATTGCCTTTGATATAAAAAATTATCAATCTGCATTCATTAACTTTCTTGTAATCCTTAGTTGTTTATACTACAAACAGTTACAACCTTACCTACTTGTGGTAAGGTTCATTCCGCATAATCCGAAAGGCACGATAGACTTGCTCTACTAATATCAGTCGCATCAGCTGGTGAGGATAGGTCATTTTTCCGAATGAGATGGTTGTATCACTGCGCTTCATGACGGCTTCGCTCAGGCCTAGTGAGCCACCTATGACGAAGACGATTTTGCTGCTGCCGTGGATCATGAGCTGTTCGATTTCTTTGGCGAATGATTCAGAGGTGCGTTCTTTTGATTCTATCGCCAATGCAAAGACATAAGCCTGATCCGGTATCTTGGCCAGAATCCGTTCCCCTTCTTTATCTTTCACTTGTACCATTTCAGCTTCGCTCAGATTCTCCGGTGCTTTTTCATCCGGGACTTCTACCATTTTTATTTTTGTATAGGCACCAAGTCGTTTGGTGTATTCCTCGATGCCTTTCTTCAGATACTTCTCTTTCAGTTTTCCTGCTGAGACTATAGTGATATCCATAACCGACTCCTTTAAACCTGATCCAGAATTTTCGCCAGGATGCGTTTCATTTCAAAGTATTCTTCTTCAAGCTTGATTTCTTTTGTAAATGCCCGAGGGACTTCTGCAATTTCCGACTCCAGCGCTTTTCCTTTTTCAGTCAGACTGACTTCGACCACGCGCTCATCCTGAAGTGACCGTGCCCGCTGGATCAGTCCTCTTTCTTCCATACGCTTAAGCATCGGTGTGAGCGTACCTGAGTCAAGAAACAGTCTTTCGCCAAGTGCTTTGACGGATAAGGTGTCTGTTTCAAATAAAACCAGCAGCACCAGGTACTGCGGATACGTTATGTTGAATTTTTCCAGCAAAGGACGGTAAATTTTCGTAAATTGTCTTGTTGCTGCGTAAAGCGGAAAGCATAGCTGATTGTCCAGTTTTAATATGTCTAATGTCATCTCGTTCACTCCTTCCCTACATTATAGCAATTTACCCTTTATGTTCCTATAGTTTGACACGGATAATTTAATTTTTCACAATCTAATTGTAATCAATTAAATAGAGGAAAGAAGTGACAAATATGGGACTCGCATTATATACCGCATCATCTACAGCGACAGGCGGACGTAAAGGTCATGTCAAATCGTCAGACGGCACACTCGATTTAAATTTGTCTCTACCAAAAGGATTAGGCGGAAAAGAAGAAGCAGGGATGACCAATCCGGAACAGCTCTTTTCTGCAGGATATGCCGCTTGTTTTGACAGTGCGCTTCAGATGGTTGCTCGTCAGGCTAAAATGAAAACAACATCTTCTGTTACAGTTAATGCCAGCATTGAGAAGAAACTGAAAGGTTTCGGGTTAAGTGTTGAACTGGCTGTTGAAATCGAAGCGGTATCTCAAAAAGAAGCAGAAGAATTGGTTGATCAGGCTCACCAGGTCTGTCCGTATTCACGTGCCATTGAAGGCAACGTCAAAGTCAAGAAAACAGTTAAAGCAATCTAGTCTTTTCTTATCCACAGGTTCTCCTCTCTGATCTTTCAGGCTTCCTCGGGGAGATTCGTTTAGTTTTCCACCCTCTTTCCACACTTATCCCCAAAGTTATCCACATATCCACAGGTTCTGTTCCCATTTTTTCGAGTGATTCATACATTTTTACCAAAATAGTAGATAGTTTACTTTTAAAGTTATGCACAGTTTTACACAGCTCGATTTTTTCTTCTCTAAAATTCAAAACCTTATAGCACCAGCCTTTAAAAGATACATTTTGTTATCCTAAAAAAAGTTATACACACCTAGTTTGTGCGCTGTGCATAACTTTTTCAGTAAATCTTTGATATACTGGGCTTCAATTTTCCACTTTCCACACCCGAACAGGGTTATCCCGAAAGTTATACACACATAAAAAATACACAGCCCTTTAGCAGCAGCTGTGTATCCCCAGATTTTCAGTTTATATCATTTCTTCTGAACTACGCATGGTGATCGTTGTGGATTGCAGTTCACCATCGCGGTAGAACTCGACTTCCACTTCCTGACCAATTTCCGTATCATAGATTTCCTTTCTCAGTTCTATTCCGTTCTGAACGTCTACCCCATTGAACGAAACAATCACGTCATTGGCAATCAGTCCGGCATCTGCGGCTGCGCTACCTGTTGCGACTTCAGCAACTACGATGCCTCCATCTATATCTTCAGGCAGATTCAGGATAGCCTGCTGCTGCTGTGGAGAGACCATAGACAGATCGACCATACCTATACCTAGGAGCGGTCTGACGACTTCTCCATTTTCTTCAAGCTGATTGATGATATCGACCGCATCATTACTTGGAATGGCAAAGCCCATCCCTTCGATTGTAGACGATGAGATTTTCATTGAGTTGATCCCGATAACTTGTCCGGCTATGTTGACCAGTGGGCCTCCGGAATTCCCTGGATTAATAGCTGCGTCTGTCTGGATCGCCGTCATTTCCCAGTCCATCTCACCATCCATATTGGTATCAACAGGTACAGTCCGTTCAACAGCCGAAATAATGCCTGATGTCACAGATGACGCAAAGTTCGTCCCAAGAGGTGAACCAATAGCTATAGCCGGTTCTCCAACGGTCAGATTCCCAGAATCTCCGAATTCAGCTACCGTTGAAACTTCTTCAGCATCGATTGATAGAACGGCCAGATCTGTCCAGACGTCCGCCCCGATGACAGTTGCTTCAATACGTGTGCCGTCTTTGAACATGACTTCAATTGCGTCCGATCCTTCGATTACGTGATTATTTGTAAAGACGTAGGCTGTGTCTCCGTCCACTTTGTAAACGGCACCGCTTCCTGTTCCTGCCTGAAGCAGATTTTCTTCATCATCGTCGGTCGCCTCTGTTTCTCCATACCATCCCCATGGAGTGGTTCCTATACGCTGGAGATTGATGATCGATACCGCCGCATCGTCAATGACATCGACCGCATCCGTGATACCTGATGAGACATCTACACGCATTTCAGAGACGGTTACTCGTCCGTCTCCATCCACTACGCCATTTTGAGTATCTTCTTCCGGTTCAGTTGTATCGTTATCTAACAAGTCACATCCGACAAGAAAAGAGGATGTAAGCATAAGTGCTAAAAATGATGACCATTTCTTAGTCTTAGTTTTAGTTTTCATCGTTGTTCCTCCTACTATATAAAAGCATGTTTACTATATCACCTATTTTTGTTCAAAAAGTGAAGTATTTATTAAAAACTATCTGTTATTTTCAGTTTAACATATTTTGTAATTTTACAGTATTCTGACGATCTTTGATATGTGTAAAGTTATTCTCGGAAATTTATTCTAGAAATCTGAAACGCAGTTTATTGTTTTTGTCTTTCTCAAGCCTATTTTGCTCTTCGAGCTTTTAAAAGGCTTGAGAAAGTCAGTTCTAATTAA
>NZ_BAAGIR010000091.1:0-7952 GCF_054658155.1 Alkalibacterium sp. m-11 | reverse complement strand
GACTGCCTTTTGAGCCTACCCATATCCGATTCCTCTGTCTGCATGAAACCTGTGCAGACAAGAATGGAGTTCGTAGGAAGCCCCCACTTCAAAATCCGGAGGATTTAAGTGGTGGGTAGTTCACTGAACACAGCTGAACAGCTTACTGACAGAGAGGGTCAAGTGTATCCGCATAATACACAAGGAGCAGGAAGTGTTCGTGTGCTTCAGGCGATCGAGGCTGAAACTCTTATCATTCCTGGCAGTCATTCTTTCGGTGTTTTCGAGAAGCAGAAAGGACGAGAGGTACGAAGACAGAGCTTTGAGATTCATAATCTGTCAGACAGCAGAAAACGTCATACTGTCAGTTTTTCCGGAAACAACGGGATCAAAGTCAGCAACAGCAACAATCTGAATATTCAGGCCGGCAGATCAAATTCATTCAACTTCAATGTACAGGTGGCTGCCTCTAATCTGGAACCGGGTTATGTCGAGGGCACCTTTACAATTAGTGATGGAGTCAAGTCATATGATGTACCGACTATCCTGTTTATTCAGGAACCGGATTTCCCGCTTCTGAATGACGTACAATTCGGTCTGATGGACGGCCTGCTGGTCGGGTTAGCCAATCTGACGACAGATGTCGATCAGTTCTCATTGCGTGTCCGAAATGCTGATACAGGCGAACTGCTGACGGAAACGGCTGTTAGTCAGAACGTACCAAGAGGTGAACATTTCTTCGTTGGGATATGCTGATCGATGGTCAGCCACTTGGACCAGGAAATTATGCGTTGAATCCTACTGCAGTATTAGGTGGAAGAGAAACTGAACTGGACGGCGCTGTCCTGACAGTTGGACCTTAGGGAACATGATAAATGAACCAGAAGAAGTCCTTACTTCTTCTGTTTTTTTTGAGCATTTCAATTGATATTGTGAGGGATGTATCATAAACTATAGAAAGAACAAATATTTTAGGAGGCGTTTGATCAATGGCAACAGAATCAGTAACAAGTTATCTGAACAATCTGGTAGCAACTCAGGGCCTTTTCTATATTAAACTGCACCAGGCACACTGGTATATAAAAGGACCGGCATTTTTCGAACTGCATGTAAAGCTCGAAGAGTACTATGACGAACTGACAGAACATTTTGACGCAACTGCAGAAAGACTGCTGCAGCTGGGCGGCGAACCGTATTCTACTTTGAAAGAATTTATCGATCACTCAACGATTAAAGAAGCACCAGGTGAGAAGCATTTAGGTGAAGAAGACATGATCGAATCAGTCGTTCATGATTTTGAAACATTGAGAGATGAATTATCTAAAGGAATCGACATGTTTGATGAAGCGAACGATGATGTAACCGTAGATATTCTGACTGAACAGAAAACCTATGTCGACCAGACGATCTGGATGCTGTGGGCGTTTCTAGGAAAAAATGCACTAGGCGAATAACGGGATAGCAAGAAGAGTCAGCATCCGCTGGCTCTTTTTTGATGTGCACAAACACGTTCAGGTATGGTACTATAAAGTATATTTTTTATGATGAGGGATTATGATGAAAGTGATCACACACAGTGAAGAAGAAACAAAAGCACTGGCCAAGCGACTGGCTGATCAGCTGAAACCCGGAATGACGCTCCTTCTCGAAGGACAGCTTGGAGCAGGGAAAACAACTTTTACAAAAGGTATAGCCGAGGCACTAGGTATAAGCAGGGCAGTAAAAAGTCCGACCTACACATTGATAAAGGAATACACAGATGGAAAACTCCCATTATACCACATGGATCTTTATCGACTGGAAGATTCAGAAGATGAGGACCTGGGTCTGGATGATTATTTTTATGGCGAAGGAATCACGGTCGTCGAATGGGGATCATTTATGAAAGAAGATCTTCCTGAAGAATTTATAGCAGTGTCAATCAATACGTCAGACAATCTGAATGACCGTGAAATCAAATTCTCGGCCCAAGGTGACCAGTACAGAGAAGTATTAGAACGATTGGAGTGAGTTTGATATGGTAAAAGAGCAGACACTGGACTGTACTATCAGAGAAGCGATACCGGACGATGCCGAAGCAGTCATCGATCTGCTGAATCGGACAGCCACTCAGACAGGGTTTATGACCCAGGGGGAAGAAGGACTGGGTATCACTGTTGAAGAAGAAGCTGAAGAGCTGGACAAAATTTATCATTCAGATAACAATACAATACTCCTTGCAGTTGTTGATGGACAAGTCATCGGGATTGCTTCGATCCATGCTTCTTCCAAACCGAAGATCAGGCACATTGGAGACATCGGCATTGTGATCGACAAGGATTACTGGGGTATGGGACTGGGTCGACTGATGATGGAAGACCTGATTGACTGGGCACAGGAGTCCGAAGTGATCAAGCGTCTTCAGCTGCAGGTTCAGCACAGGAACACGCGCGGCCGAGCTCTGTATGAGTCTTTAGGTTTCGATCTTGAAGCAATCATGAAATATGGTGTCAAGGACGCTGGTGAATACCTCGATGTTTGTCAGATGAGCAGGTTAGTATTATAGAAAAATGCTGGACATTCCCTAAATGATTGGGGAGTGTCCAGCATTTTTTGCTTTTATGACATTTGGTATGACCTTCCATATTTACGTAACACCGGAATTCAGATGGAAATGGACTCAGATTGAGGGAGCAGTCGCCACAATAGCACCCAGCTCCCGCCGTCATGTTACCTGCTTATTATCCATTCTACTTAATAAAACGGGTCAGCGTTGATTGTCCAAATTCTTTTTCCTGATTCAGAAGAATTGTCGCACACGCTCGTGCATCTTCCAAAGCATGGTGGTGATTAAACGGAATACCATAATAAGCCGCTACTGTGTTCAGTTTATGATTCGGCAGAATTTTAAGCAGAGCCCGGGAGGAACGGACGGTACATAAGGTTTTAAACTGAGGGATCTGTAAGCCGTAATAAGACAATGTGCCAGTTAGGATGCGTTTGTCAAATGGCATATTGTGAGCAATCACCAGTTGGTCTCTAGTGAAGTACTGATTCATTTCATTCCATACTTCAGGAAACTTAGGTGAATCAAGGACATCCGTTTCTCTAATGCCGTGTATCTGAGTGTTGATGCGGTCAAACCAAGTCTCAGGCTGGATCAGTGAATAATACTCGTCGACAATCTCACTGTCTCTTACAATCGTCAATGCCACAGAACAGGCACTGTGTGTCTGGCGGTTGGCTGTTTCAAAATCTATTGCAGTAAAATTCATAAATGCTCCTCTTTATCTTTGTTTATATTAATCATTGTTCAGTATGTCAAAGTATAGCATGACTGTCCCATACTTCAAGCGAACAGACTGCATTAATTGTGTAGATTCTATTACAGAAGGGGTGTTCTTCTCTGACACAAAGTCTGTTTTAAAGAGCTTATCAGTTATCAATCTGACTGATAACAAAACAAATAAAGAAAGCGCTTGTCTGTAATCAATTACATACATTAAGCTTGGCTTGTAAAGAATTTTGCAGACTAAAATTAGGAGGAAGCACACATGGCAAAAGATGGATTGAAAATTGTAACAATCGGTGGAGGGTCCAGTTATACACCTGAACTGATCGAAGGATATATTAAGCGCAAAGACTTACTTCCAATCAGTGAGATCGTACTTGTAGATATCGAAGCCGGTAAACACAAACTGGATATTGTTGGCGCAATGGCCAGACGAATGGTCAAAGCAGCAGGGCTCGACTGGAAAGTTACGCTGACATTAGATAGAAAATCAGCTTTAAAAGATGCTGACTTTGTCACCACACAATTTAGAGTTGGACTTCTGGATGCACGAGTGAAAGATGAGCGTATCCCGTTGTCACATGGCGTACTGGGGCAGGAGACAAATGGAGCCGGGGGAATGTTTAAAGCTTTCCGTACTATTCCCGTTATTCTCGGTATCATTGAAGACATGAAAACACAGTGTCCGGATGCCTGGCTGGTTAACTTCACAAATCCAGCTGGAATGGTAACAGAAGCGGCAATCAAGCATGGTGGATGGAAGAAAACAGTAGGTCTGTGTAATGTGCCGATCGGCCACCGAAAAATGGCTGCCGAAAAACTGGATATCCCGGAAGAAGACTTGTTCTTCAAGTTCGCCGGAATCAACCACTTCCACTGGCACCGTGTCTGGGACAAGCAGGGGCTGGAGCGGACACACGAAGTCATCGATGCGATTTACAAACCGACTGACGAGGATCAGGAAAGCCATCTGAAAAATATTCACAATGCCAGTTTCCATTACGAACAGATCATAGCGCTTGAGATGCTTCCATGCGGTTACCATAGATATTATTATGCAGAAGATGAGATGCTGAAGCACTCGATTGAGGAATTTGAGAAAGGGGAAACCAGAGCTCAAGTTGTTAAGAAAACCGAAGCGAGATTGTTCGAGCTTTACAAGGATCCTGAATTGGATTATAAGCCTGAAGAGCTGTCCCAGCGTGGAGGCACACATTATAGTGATGCAGCGTGTGAAATCATTGCTGCAATTCAAAACGATCTTCGCACAGAAATGGTCGTTTCGACCGAGAATAATGGAACAGTTACAGACCTGCCATATGACTGTGCTGTAGAAGTATCTGGGGTGGTCACGTCTCACGGATTTGAGCCCTATAACTGGGGAACCTTCACTCCTGAAGCGAGAGGCGTCATCCAAAGTATGAAAGGGATGGAAGAAACCGTCATCCGTGCTGCAATCGATGGAGACTATAATCGTGCATTAAGTGCATTTATCGTCAACCCGCTAGTGCCAGGAGGAGTCGTTGCAAAAGATATACTTGATCAGATGCTTTATGCTCACAAAGATCATCTGCCTCAGTTTGCAGATAAAATCAGAGAGATTGAAGAGAACCAACCAGATACAGTCAATTATGTCGACGAGCTGATGAAAAGTAATTAAACTAAAACAGTGCGGCTCCCTGTAATAAGGGAAACGCACTGTTTTTTTGATAACATGAATTTATTTAAATGGCAGAACTTTCTTTCTCAGCTCCATGATGACTGTCGTGCTGAGGGCAAGTCCGGCAGCGATAGCCCACTGCACAAATCCAAATGAGTCAGGAATCGAGAAGACTCCTCTGACACTAGGAAGTAGTGTTAGACTATACAAGCCAGAACAGACAACGAAAGCGATCAGGACAAATTTATTTTTAAAGAAGCCTGCTTCCACACTCGTCTGAGTGATAGATCGAGCAGGAAAGACTTGCAGGGTACGAGCCAGAATCAGGGTAGTAAAGGCCATGGCGACACTAATTTCAGGTGTATAGTTCAGCAGCCCTATAAACTGAGAAATAATGACAGCCAGCCCGATCAGACTTCCTCTGAATATGACAGTCTGAAGTGTTTGACCGGAGAAAATCGTTTCATCTGGATCTCTCGGTTTTTCTTTCATGACATTCGGTTCTTTAGGTTCGAGACCTAACGCAATTGCAGGCAGTGAATCATTGGCCAGATTGATGAACAGCAGCTGCAGCGCCGTAAATGGACTGATCCAGTTCATAATCAAAGCAAACAGGATAGCAATAACAGCTCCAAGGTTACCGGAGAAAAGATAAGCGATAGCTTTCTTAATGTTGGTGTAAATCGTTCGACCAACAGCTACTGCCTTGACGATCGAAACGAAGTTGTCGTCTGTGAGGATCATATCTGAAGCATCTTTAGCGACATCAGTTCCACTGCCCATGGCTATTCCTATATCGGCCTGTTTAAGGGCGGGTGCATCATTGACGCCGTCACCTGTCATCGCAGTTATCTGGTTTTTATCCTGCCAAGCATTTACAATACGTATTTTGTTTTCAGGTGTGACTCGAGCGTAGACAGTGATTTTTTCCAGGGTTTCCATTAGTTCATTATCAGACAAGGCATCCAATTCCTGCCCGGTAAGTGCCAGGTCGCCTTCACTGGAAATATTCAGATCTCTGGCGATTGCCCGTGCAGTCGTTTTATGGTCTCCTGTAATCATAATTGTCTTGATTCCTGCAGCAGTAGCATCTTCTACTGCGTGGTAGACTTCCTGACGAGGAGGATCGATCATAGCCAGCAGTCCAACAAAAATCAGATCATTTTCGTCCTCCACATCAATGTCTTCTTTATCGATTGGCTTATAGGCAAAAGCCAGTACACGCATAGCCTGATCAGAAAAGTACTCGTTCTGCTCCACCAGTTCTTTTTGAAGCTCTTCGGTTAAGTAGACGACTTCCCCGTTCATTTTAATTTTTGAACAGAGAGAGAAGATGACATCTGGGCCGCCTTTGACCAGAAGCCTTTTTTCTCCATCAATCTCATGCACAGTAGACATGCGTTTACGGCTGGAATCAAACGGCAGTTCTGCAAGACGTGGGTAGGTTTTACGTACAGTGTCGTAAGGCAGATTTTGTTTATTACTGTATGCGATCAGTGCAACTTCAGTGGGATCGCCACTTGATTCTCCGTTTTCACTTAATGTGGAGTCATTCGTCAGGGTCGCGACCTGCATCAGGATCTGTTCGGACTCAGTCCATTTTTCAGGATCACCGGAGAACAGATTGGATTCACCATTTGGAATGTAGGCATCGACCACAGTCATTTTATTTTGAGTCAAGGTACCTGTTTTGTCTGTACAAATCACACTGGTGGATCCGAGCGTTTCTACGGCTGGAAGCTGTCTGATGATGGCATGCTGTTTAGCCATCTTATTTGTACCCACTGAGAGAACGATGGTCACGATCGACCGCAGAGCTTCAGGAATGGCAGCAACAGCGACAGCAACGGCAAACATAAATGCATCCAACAATGGGACTGTAATATCTTCAGCATTACCTAAGAAGATACGCCCTGCTTGAATAGCGAATATGAGAATAGACAGAAGCAGGATAGCCCAGCCCAGTTTCTTACTGAAGTGTTCCAGTTTACGCTGCAGAGGCGTCTGTTTGGAAGAAGCGCCTTGAATCAGCTGAGCCACTTTCCCCATTTCAGTGGACTCTCCGATTGCAGTGACGACAAAGTTCCCTCGTCCGTAAGTGACCAGCGTTCCACTGTAGACCATATTGATTCGGTCGGCAAGAGGCGTATCTTCAGCCAGCTCATTTGTTCTTTTTTCAGATGAAACTGATTCCCCAGTCAGCGACCCCTCCTGGACTTGAAGCGATTCAGCTTCTACCAGGCGACCGTCGGCAGGAATATTATCTCCCGCTTCCAGTACAACAATATCACCCACTGTGATGTTTTTAGCTTCGATCGATTGAGTCGATCCATCTCTCAGTACTTTGGCGCTGGGTGATGCCATCTTACGAAGAGATTCCAATGAATCTTCCGCTTTTTTTGTCTGCACGACACTTAGAAGAGAGTTCAGTATCAGAACTGTAAAAATGATCAGTGGTTCGAGCTGTTCGCCGATCAGGACCTGAATGATGGCCACGATCAGCAGAACGATGACCATAGGATCCTTGAACGATTCGATAAATAGGGAGAGAATCGAGCGTCGATCCTTTTGAGCAATTTCGTTTAAGCCATACTGCTCCAGGCGACTGGTTACCTCCTTTGTAGTCAGCCCTTCACGGGAAGCATTCAGTTCTGTTAGAACTTCTTCACTCTTACGTTTATAGTAATCCATCTAATTATCCTTTCTACTAATCGGAAGCAATAGATAAAAAAAGACGCATACGGAAGGCCTATTCCGTATACGTCTCACAATTTAATGCAGCACCAGCAGATGAGTCATCTACGATTGGTGGCACTGCAACAGAAAATATCCTGCCTGTTACTCCCGTACAGTATTCATTTGTCCTGATAATTATAATCCCTCTTAACTAAAATAGCAACAATTAAATATCCTGTATATGTGTAAAGTTATTCTCGGAAATTTATTCTAGAAATCTGAAACGCAGTTTATTGTTTTTGTCTTTCTCAAGCCTATTTTGCTCTTCGAGCTTTTAAAAGGCTTGAGAAAGTCAGTTCTAATTAA
>NZ_BAAGIR010000090.1:0-8030 GCF_054658155.1 Alkalibacterium sp. m-11 | reverse complement strand
TAAGAAATGATTATAGACAAAGCGAGCAGATCCGATTGTTTTGTTTATCTGCTCTTTCTGTTTTTCATTGGGGTAGAGACGAAATTTATACGCTTTATTCTTGAACATACATTCCCCTCCTCTTTGTACTAAAAATACCCTAATGACGGGATTAAAGCAAGGGGAACAATGACTTTTGTGTGACGAGTTATTGCAGGAATAAGACTTATTTTTTACTTTTTTCGAAAATACTGTCGAGCAAGCTCGAGCGCCATTCATCACCCGCTTATAGAAGCGAGTGTCTTCAGTCGCAGTACGATAAATCACATACTCGACATTGGTCAATTAGCCCGAGGAATAAGCAATTCTGAAACCAACGTGACCCCTTTGTTCGTCTAGTGAGATAAATGATTTACATTTATTTATAGCTATCATAGAATTTAGTGTTGACAGGTGATGTAAAACCTTGCTATAGTAATGAGCAACAAGAAACAAACATCATAAATGTGTAAAGATAAGTACTATTAGGAAGTCTTCTCAGAGAGCCCCGACTGGTGAAAAGGGGTAGGATGGAAAAATAGGAAAATGGTCTTTTAAAGCTTCGGACAGCTATTTACACCTGTTCAAGCTGAAGCAGATTGGACGAATGTTAAAATAAGTCCACTACGGTCACACCCGTTACAGTGTCACAGTATCACGCACTTCTTGTGCAGCGTACTGGTGGAGGCAATGAGAAGAAATTCCATTGTAAATCAAGGTGGTAACACGAGACTATTTCGTCCTTGGAGGAAGTTCGCTTGAAGCGGACTTCTTTCAGGGACTTTTTTAATACCTGAAAACAATATAAGTAAAACACGTAAGAGATGAGTAAATGACACTAAAGTAAAACAGAGAGCCTGTGCATGCTGAAAGCAGGTTTACTTGAAGACATTGAATATGGTCTCTATGACAAACTTGCTCGGCATGACTTCTACGCAAGTTCAAGTGGGATACCGATCCTTTTATAGGCTAGGCTATCACGGCAGCAACCGTTACTGCTTTTGAGAAAGAAGAATTGATACTCTTCTTTCCTCAATGAGGTGTTTTTTGCGAGAAAGACACAAACAAAGGTGGTACCACGACTTAAGCGTTCGTCCTTTGATTAGACTAAATAAAACCGGTTTGCTGGTTTTGACTGTCTAATCAAGACGACCGCTTTTTTTATATCATCAGATGCTCATTCAGCAGATAAAGGGGAGAGAAACAATGATAGAACTGAAACATATCGATGTACACTTTGAAACGAAAGAACATATACTTCATGCCGTTCGTGATGTATCACTGACCATTGAAAAAGGAGATGTCTACGGGATCGTCGGCTATTCAGGAGCTGGAAAAAGTACCCTTGTGAGAACGATCAATTTACTGCAGCGCCCTTCTAACGGGACTGTTCATGTCAGTGGTCAGGACCTTCTGGGGTTGAATGCAAAAGACTTGCGTAGTGCACGAAAGAAAATAGGCATGATCTTTCAGCATTTCAATCTGATGAATGCTCGCACAGTCGCTGGGAATGTTCATTATGCCTTGCGTTCAAGCTCCTTGTCTTCTGAAGAGAAAAAACTGAAAGTCACAGAACTTCTTGACCTAGTTGGTCTAGCTGATAAACACGACGTCTACCCTTCCCAATTATCAGGCGGTCAGAAACAGCGTGTAGGAATAGCCCGGGCATTGGCCAACGATCCCGAAGTCTTGCTCTGTGATGAAGCGACGAGTGCGCTGGACCCCAAGACCACTTTGTCGATACTGGAATTGCTGAAAGACTTGAATGACAAGCTTGGATTGACCATTGTCATTATCACTCATGAAATGGAGGTAATCAAAGAGATTTGCAATAAAGTAGCTGTAATGGAAAATGGTTCAGTCGTTGAAGAAGGTGATATCGTGTCCATCTTTACTGATCCTAAGAATGCATTGACCCAAGAGTTCATTAACACGGCAACCCACATTGATCAGGCCTTGGTGAAACTGGCCAAACACCCATCAATTCTTGATCTCCATGATAACGACATCGTTGTAAGGCTCTCATTCGTTGGTCAGAGTACAAATGAACCGCTCATAGCCAGTCTCTATTCACGATTTACGGTTACGACAAATATCTTGTATGGTGATATCGAAATTCTCTATGATACCCCTATTGGAAATTTGATCGTCATATTAAGTGGCTCGTCTCAACAGATAAAGCAAGCTGTCAATTATCTCGAATCACAGCAGGTAACCGTCCAGCAGCTTGAAAAAATTCAGCTGGTAAACAAATCGAAAGTAATTCCATTGAATAGAGAGAAAATTATTTAGTTTCGGGAGGAAAATAATATGAATAGATTACTTAACTGGTTAGAGACCATCGCACCTAATGTCTGGGCAATTCCTGACCGCATTCTTCAAAGCACATGGCAGACCATCTACATGACTCTGATTGCAGCAGTAATTGCAGGAACAATCGGAATCACGTTCGGAGTGATCTTAGTCATAACGAACAGACGAGGTATTCTGGAAAAACCACGGTTATATAATAAATTAGAGCAGTTTATTAATACAGGGCGTTCCGTCCCATTTATTATTCTGATGGCTCTGCTCGCACCTTTCACTCGCTTTATTGTAGGGACGACGATTGGAACGACCGCTGCCATTGTGCCCCTAACTATCGGGATTATTCCTTTTTATTCACGTCAGGTTGAAAATGCTTTGCTTGAAGTTGATCCTGGTATAGTAGAAGCCGCTGAATCCATGGGATCCTCACCGTTGGAAATTATATTCGGCGTATATTTAAAAGAAGGCCTCCCTTCTCTCGTTCGTGTGTCTGCTGTATCGATTATTAATCTAATCGGTCTAACTACCATGGCAGGCGTCGTTGGGGGCGGTGGGTTAGGCGACTTGGCTATTGCTAGAGGATACAACCGTTATCAGCTGGATATCACTATTGTCTCCACTCTTTTGATCATGCTGATCGTCTTTGTCACCCAATGGATCGGACGTATTCTGATCAGAAAAACAACACATTAACAAACAAGCTAAATTACATTAACACAATAATAAAAATAGAATGGAGAAATAATGATGAAAAAAGGATTTTTAGCTCTACTAAGTATTGTATTCGCGGTTGTACTGGCTGCTTGTGGAAATGATGGAGAAACGGTAAGACTGGGGGTAGTGGGCGAAAATAATGAAGCCTGGGAAAGCGTTCGAGATCGGCTGGCGGATGAAGGAATCAACTTGGAAATCGTTACTTTTTCAGATTATCAAACCCCTAATACAGCTCTAGCTGACGGAGATATCGAATTGAACGCCTTTCAGACTGTAATCTTCTTAGACGACTTCAATGATGATACCGGAAATGACTTGACCCCGATTGGCTATACAACGCTCAACCCTTTAGGTATTTATTCTGAATACGTGGAAGATGTATCCGATATTCAAGAAGGAGACACAATCGTTATCCCGAACGATGCATCAAACGAAGGTCGCGCATTGATTTTATTACAGTCAGCAGGGCTTCTTGAAGTGGATCCAGAAGCAGGGAACCGCCCCGTCGTAGACGATATAACAAGCAATCCATTAAATCTGGATATCGTGACCGTTGCAGGAAACCAGACGGCTCGCTCATTAACTGATGCCGCTGCAGCTGTGATCAACGTCGGTATGGCTATTGATGCTGGCTTAATCCCTTCACAGGATGCGATTTTCCTTGAGCCTGTGAATGAAGATTCAGAACCATACATCAATGCTATCGTTGTCCGTTCTGAAGATGTTGACAACGACATATATCAGAAGATTGTTGACACTTACCAGACAGATGAAACAGCTGAAATCATTGCAGAAACCACTCAGAACTCTTCTATTCCTGTTTGGGATTAAATTTAACCAAAAAAAGGATCTATCACTCTGTAACTACACAGAATGGTGGATCCTTTCTTTTTGACTAGAACTATTTTTTTATCCATTAACTAAACGTTCACGCAGTTTGTTGGAGAAAATCTCAACTGCCAGGATCAGAACAACCAGTCCAATCAGGATTGATCCGACTTCGCTCCATCTGTAAGAACGCATGGCGAATATCAGAGGTGCTCCAATTCCTCCAGCTCCAACTAGTCCCAGTATGGTTGCATCACGCAGGTTCATATCGTAACGGTAGATCGTTACAGACAGGAAGCTTGAGAACAGCTGTGGCAGAATGCCGTAACGTACTTTCTGGTAAGTCGTACAGCCCATAGAGGTCATGGCTTCAAGAACGCCTCTGTCCAGGTTTTCAATGACATCCACGTATAAACGCGAAATCATACCGATCGAAGTCAGAGACATCGTCAGCACACCTGCATATGGACCAGGTCCAGTTACACGGATGAACATTAACCCGTATACAAGTGAAGGAATGGTCCGGATAAAGATAACGACCAGACGTGTCACAAAGGCTACAGGCCTGGAAACGATACTTGGGGACATCAAGAATGAGATCGGGATCGCCAGAAAGGACCCGAATACTGTTCCTAAAAAGGCGATGGCGATCGTTTCAAACAAGAGCCCTGGTACCCCTCCACCTGATGTGAAGTCAAACAGGAATTCCAGGTCCGGTGAAAACAGACCGCGGAAGATATTTCTGGCGATTCTCATTCCTTGTTGATCGAAACCAGTGATATTGACTCCCATGAATGACCAGATGATAAGAGCAGTCAGGATGATTGCAATAGTTGATAAATAAACTTTACGATTTGGTGCTTTTTCAAGTTGCTGTGCAACAGCTTTATTCATTATTCTCTGCTCCTTTATTAAGTCAGTTTCATTCGGAAGTATTCACTGATGCGTTCAATCACGAAGACAACCAGCATCAATATCAGAAGGACCATTCCCACGCTCGGGTAGTCTCTCCAGCCCAAACGCTCGTCCAGCAGGAGACCGACTCCTCCGGCTCCTACATAACCAAGAATGGCTGCATATCTTATATTTCCTTCAAAGGCATATAATGACACAGACAAGTAGGTTGGAAGAACATCCGGTACGATAGCATAGCGGAAAGCTTCCACTTTGGACAGACCCATGGATTCATGCGCTTCAAAAGCCCCCATATCGACGTTTTCAATATGTTCATACATCAGTTTACCAATATAAGACAGGGTAAAGAGGAAAATCGCTACCGTTCCGGCCATAGTTCCCAGTCCGAAGATGAACGTAGCAATCAATGCAGAAATCAGCGTAGGCAGCGTTCTTAAAATACTCAGGAACAGTTTGAAAAAGCCGTTTAATAACCGGTTCCTTATTATGTTACTGGATGACAGCAAAGCAAACGGTATAGCCAGTAAGGCTCCGGCAATGGATCCCAGAAGTGACATCTGAATCGTATCGAAAAGCGGGCCCCATACATTATTCATAAAATTAAAGTTTGGCGGGAACATGGCAGTTAGTATGACAATGAACTGATGTCCTCGTGTTCTTAACATCGACAGGTCCACACCTGTGACTTCCCATGACACAACCGTCACGAATAAAACGATCAGAAGAATAAGAGGAGCTCGGGAAGCACGCTGTTTCACTCCTTTTCCATTCGACAAAGTATAGGTCTTAGGTTTGAAAATCTTATCGTATACTGTTTCTCTCATGCTCGTCCCTCCTAGACCTCTGCTTCTTCCGGTTCATCCATTTTAGGAACATTGTCGGCACTGCCGTAGATCTGGTCCAGTACATCCTGAGAAACATCTTCGGATTTTCCATCATACACGACTTCTCCCTGACGGATACCGATTACGCGATCGGCATACTCCAGAGCCAGTTCAACGTGGTGAATGTTGATCAGGATGGACATGTTTGTTTCCTGATTGATTCGTTTGAAGTCATCCATGACCACTTTAGCTGTGACTGGGTCAAGGGACGCAACCGGTTCATCTGCTAAGATAATATCCGGATTCTGAGCAATCGTACGGGCTAGTGCCACACGCTGCTGCTGACCACCTGAGAGCTGATCGACACGATTATATGCTTTGTCCAGGATACCTACTTTATCCAGGGCTTCAAGTGCTTCTACTTTTTTCTCCTTAGGAAACAGACCAACGAACTTTCTCCACCATGACAGTTCAGGTACAGATGAAATCAATACATTATTAATTACTGATGTACGTGTCACTAAGTTGAACGACTGGAAGATCATTCCAATTTTACGACGGAAAGAACGGATCTGCTTTCCACTCAGTTGTCCGACATTTACATCATTAACGGTCAATGTTCCCTCGTTAATTTCATGCATACGGTTGATGCAGCGGATAAGTGTGGATTTTCCGGCACCAGACAATCCGATAATCGCAACGAATTCTCCCTGATCAATGGTCAGATTTACATTTTTCAAGGCAGTGACCCCATTCGGGTATATCTTGTTTACATCTTTAAATTTTATCATTTTGGCCTATTTCCTCTCTGGAGATAATCAAAAAGAAAGCCAGGAGAGGGCGCTCCCAGCTTAATTTTTCATTTAGTTTAGTCGTAAATTCTTAAATTATTCAGACATGTCGCGTAGAATCTGTTGTGCTTCTCTTTCTACGTCATAGTCTTCGCTTGTTGCAGGTTTATAACCTTCGTGTGAGTAGATCGCGATGACTTCGCGTCCTTCGTCTGTCTGTGCAATGTTGATGAATGACTGCTGTAGAGCTTCGATCAGATCGTCATCCATGATTTCTGAGAACCGGCTGACACTGATTGTATCGTTGTAGATTCCTGGTGTTACACCTACGACATCTGTATCTTCCCAAATATCGTTATCAGCACCAAAGTCTTCTTCCCAGATATCAACATAGTCGCGACGTGCATCTGCGTAAGCAACGATCAGATCGACCTGTTCAGCTGCCAGTCTTGCAAATGAGTTCGCATAAGAGTCAGCTTGAACGATCTGGCTTAGGTCTGTCAGAGACCGACCAAAGTTTTCCTGCATCCAGATTGTTGGATAAATGTATCCAGCAGATGAAGAAGAGCTCATAACGCTCCAAGACGCTGAATCAACATCTTCCCAAGTAAGTTCTTCTCCGCTGTTAATTTTATCAGCTAATTCTCTACCTTTTTCAGATGGACCTGCGATCAGGATTGAACGGTAGTACGTCACCTGTTCGTCAGTAGCTTCAGTCGGTTTGTTTTCATTCCAGTCAGCTGGGTTATCTGAATCGTTGTTCAGACCAGCACGTGTTGCAGTCAGAATAACTTCTGCAGAATCATCATACAGGACGTATGTTCCACCTGGAAGGAAGCCCACATCAAGTGTTCCGGCAGACATTGCTTCTCCAACCGCTTCATAGTTTGTTCCTACAGTAATTTCAACTGCGCCGACATCGTAACCATGCTCAGCCAGCTCAGCAATCAGGAGATCTTCTAATGGTTCAGTTGCAACATAAATCTCGTCAGGGTCACGTGAAGGGACAAATCCAACTGAGATTTCATCGATTTCGATCATATCTTCGCCTGCAGCGCCATTTTCATCGGCTCCGTCAGTTTCTTCTGCTGTTTCCTCAGCGCCTTCTTCATCGTTTCCGCAAGCCCCAAGTAGCATAACTGAAGCTAGTGTAATACCTAAACCTTTTAACCATTTCTTAGACAAAATAATTCCTCCCAATTCTATGTTACACATGTATGTGCTGTAAATATGTACGATTAACGCACTATTCGATATTAACATTCGGTAATTTAAAAGTCTATCACTTTTTTTAAGTTTGTTACATCTTTTAATTTGCTAAAAAACGAACAATGTAGGTCAAGCGCCACTCCTTCTTTATCTGTAATTCCAGTATACCGGGATAGAAGGACTATCTCCACCCGGGAGTTTAACAGCTGGAATCAATAAAAAGTGACACAAAGCCTGTTATGGCTTTATTTTTTTGTCAAATTTGATAGACTTATATTGTAGTACTATGTAGTAATATGTTATAATAGAGATACATTTAAAAGGAATGAGGATTAGCTATGCGTATTAAAAAGAATAAATCTAAACATTCTACCTCCTATTCTGTTATTGAAAGTTATCGTGATCGAAATGGTCGGTCTACAAC
>NZ_BAAGIR010000089.1:0-8334 GCF_054658155.1 Alkalibacterium sp. m-11 | reverse complement strand
TGATTCATAAGAAGACCTCTTTTCTGGATTTGTGGTTATCTCTAGATTAAGGGTCTTCTTTCTTTTTGTCTACTTTAATTTCTTGCCCTACTATTTTACTTTCCGACAACTATTTTACACATAGTTAATTTTTTTCTTGCACATTTTCCAGTTCTATCGCATACTATACTGAGAACCTAAAAAGGAAGTGGACTCTAGTGTTTTTTTCATTTGTAAGATTAATTGTAAGGTTGCTTATACTGACTTTAAACGGACGATATAAAGTCCAGGGCAAGGAAAACCTGCCTAAAGACGATAACTATATTCTTATAGCACCTCATCGCTCATGGATCGATCCGGTATATTTAGTACTTGCCGCCTCGCCCAAGCAATTCAGTTTCATGGCAAAAAAAGAACTTTTCAAGAACCCACTCTTTAAGTGGCTGATTACAAAAATGAACGCTTTCCCTGTTGACCGTAAAAATCCTGGCCCAAGTGCCATCAAGACCCCAGTCAAGATTTTGAAGGAAACCGATCTTGGCCTGGTGATCTTCCCCACAGGAACACGACATTCCACTGAACTTAAAGGTGGCGCTGTTACGATAGCAAAAATGAGTAAAAAACCGATTGTACCTGTTGTCTATCACGGCCCGTATACATTCAAAGACCTGCTGAAACGTCAGAAAGCAACCGTACGCTTCGGAGAACCGTTCATGGTTGAACGTAAAATAGAAGGCATCAAGGACGTCACTGCTTATTATTCCGAAAAAATACAGGATGCGTTCGTCTCTCTAGATTCTGAAGACCATAAATAAGAAAAAAGCCTTATCCAGAGATCAACCAGTTTACCGGCTGATGTGGATAAGGCTTTTTTTATTTGCTAGTATATTTCTATCACTGCAGACCGATGTTCTGCAATTCGTACATATCTCTGTATGAACCGCCACGTTCAATCAGCTCGTCATGGGTCCCGCGTTCTATAATATGTCCATTATCTAGTACCAAGATCTGATCAGCATCTCTGATCGTAGACAGTCGGTGAGCGATCGCCACAGTCGTTCGTCCCTGACGCATGCGTTCCAGACCTTCCTGAATGAGCGACTCCGTCTCTGTATCGATATTTGCTGTTGCTTCATCGAGGATTAGGATTTTAGGGTCCCTTACAATCGTTCTGGCAAATGAGATCAGCTGTTTCTGACCACTGGAGAAGCTGGCCCCTCTCTCAACAACCCGCGCATCATATTGACCTGGAAGTTCTTCGATAAACTGATCGGCTTGAACAAATCGTGCCGCTTCAATTATCTCTCTATCTGTAATAGCCTCGTTCATCAAACGGATGTTGTCCTTGATTGTTCCGTAGAAAAGGAAGGAATCCTGCAGGACCAGACCTATACGCTGACGCAGCTCCCGCATAGGGAAGGATCTGATGGACTGCTCATCGATCAGCACGTCCCCTTTCTGGAAATCATAGAAACGCATCAGCACGTTTATGATCGAAGACTTTCCGCTCCCTGTATGACCGACAAGCGCAATAGTCTCTCCTGGATTTACAGTGAACGAAACGTCTTTCAGAACGTAATTCTCGTCGTCATATGAGAAGCTTACATTTTTGAACTCTATCTTGCCGTCAGTGATCTGCGCTTCAGGATCGTCGTCCTGCTCCGGCACATACTCTT
Organism: Alkalibacterium sp. m-11; assembly: GCF_054658155.1. Lineage (NCBI taxonomy): Bacteria > Bacillati > Bacillota > Bacilli > Lactobacillales > Carnobacteriaceae > Alkalibacterium > Alkalibacterium sp. m-11. The sequence goes on along the minus strand of NZ_BAAGIR010000089.1, from coordinate 6,679 downwards.
CGTTATCCATAACTGTAAGGATGCGGCTGCTTGAAACAACTCCGTCTTGGAACAGACTCAGACTATCCATCAGCCGGGTCAATGGTCTGAAGAAATCATTTGCATATGATGTGAAGGCAAAAATGATTCCTACTTCAATCGGGCTGGTCAACGCGTCGAACCCGAACAGTGCCAGGATCAGAACAACAGCAAGAGTATACAGCATGTTAATGACCGGGCTCAGAAGCAAGGCGTTGATTCTGACCATGGAGAAACGAGAATTGAAGTAGGACTGGTTTGTCTCTTCAAATTCCTTCTGAAGCCGTTTTTCCTGTCTGAACTGCTGAATCACTGACATCCCGTTAATGGTTTCTGCAAGTTTTGTGTTCAGCAGGCTCAGCTTGGATTTCATTTCATGGTAAGTGCGTGAGCTATAGACCTGATAGAATCTGATGACCAGTAGCAGGACCGGTGCAAAGATAAGGATCCACAGTGTCACAGTTACATCCAGCAGGAACATTGCCCCAAGGGAGATGATGACCCCAAACACCCCTTGTATGATCGTCAGAAATACGTGCCAGAAGTCCTTCATTGCTTCAGTATCATTTGTAGCTCGCGTAATGATCCAGCCAGTAGAGGTCTGATCGAAGAATCGCATGCCTAGATTATGAAGTTTGGTGAACAGCTGATTTCTTATGTTCTGTACTGTTTTTTCTGAAGCCATATTAAAGATATACAATTCGAAATACCAGACAGTCATTCTAACGATCGTCACACCAAAGTGAAGAGATGCGAAGAAGAGAATCGTCTGAATCGTCACGCCACCGACTGTCAGGTGGTTATCAATGAAAACCTGAATGATTCGGGGGAGTGCCGCATTAGTTACTGCAAGAGCTACACTGAAAAATATAGCCAGTATAAACTGATTTCTGTAAGGTGAGGCAAATGTAAGGATGCGTCTCAGTATACTCATCTGTTCGTTAAACGGAATCGTTCGTCTTTTCTGTAGTTCCTGCTGTTCCATTAGCCCTCTCCCCCTTCCAGTTCCCTTACCAGCTGCTGCTGTTCATACATATCCTTATACCATCCATCCTGTGCAAGCAACGAATTGTGCGTCCCGCGCTCGACAATTTCACCGTCTTCGACAACGATGATCTCTTCAGCGTGCATGACTGAGCTGATACGGTGAGCCGCAATGATCGTCGTCTGTCCTCTGCGCAGTTCTTTCAGCCCTGACAGGATACTTTCCTCAGTCTTCGCATCGACAGCCGATAGTGAATCATCAAGAATCATCAGTTCCGGATTGATGAGGATAGCCCGGGCAATTGAAATTCGCTGTTTCTGCCCCCCGGAAAGTGACACGCCCCGCTCGCCTACTTCCGTGTCATATCCATTCGGCATCGCAAGAATATCATCATGAATATCGGCAAGTTTAGCTGCCGCTTCGACAGCTTCCTGAGACAAGGTCGGATCTGCAAAGCGGATATTTTCTCTTATCGTATCTGAAAACAGATAGTTATCCTGAGGCACATAGCCTATATGTTTCAATAACGCATCGAGGGTATAATCACGTATGTCATATCCCCCGTACCTGATCCTGCCTTTATACCCATCATATTCTCTGAGAAGCAACTTAAGAATCGTTGTTTTACCTGCTCCCGTTTTACCAACGACACCTAATGTCCCGCCAGCTTCAAGCGTGAAGTGGATGTTTTTAAGGGTGGTCCCTTCCTCATCAGGGTAGGAAAAGGAATCAAGTTCAAAAGACAACTCTCCTGAAACCGGTTTGTCTATCGCCCCTTGACGTTCCACTATTGATGTCTCTTCTCTAAGCAGATTTTCGATCCGGTCATAACTGGCAGATCCTCTTTCAATAATGTTGAACAGACGTCCGATAGCAAACATCGGCCAAACGAGCATTCCGATATAATTGATGAACGTCACGAAATCTCCGACAGATATTTCTCCGTCTGAAATCAGCCAGCCTCCTACAAGTATCGTCAGGAAATATGAAATCCCCATGATAAACGTAATCGCCGGATCAAAAAGTGAATCGATTTTGTATACTGATCTGTTCTTTTCAACGACATTGTCAGTCTGTTTTGAAAATTGCTCTATATCCTCTTTTTCCTGTCCAAACGTCTTGATTACCTTGATCCCCTGAATACTCTCCTGAACTTTATCATTCAGATGCGAAAAGGCAGCCTGAGCGTCTCTGAATCGCAGGTGAAGCTTTTTCCCGAGCACACGAGACGTCATGGCTAATAATGGCAGTGGAATGATCGCCAGAAGTGTCAGGCGCCAGTCTACAAAAAAAATCATTGCCAGCAAAGTGGTCAGACCGACACTGATTGCATCAGCCATCGTAAGAATCCCTCCACCTGCAACCATTCTAAGACCACGAAGGTCATTTGTTGCATGTGCCATCAAGTCACCTGTACGGTATTTCTGGAAGAACTCATTATCCATATTTGTAAAATGATTGAACAGCTGCTTACGCACGATCTGTTCAAGTTTAGCAGCGTTTCCCCAGATACGCACCCGCCATAAATACCTTAGAGCATACTGACCGATTGCAGTGGAAGACAGAATCAGCAGCCACGTAAGCAGCGATTCCTGTGTGATTATACCCATATCTATTTCATCGACTACAATGCCTATAATTCTCGGTGGAATCAGCTGGAGCAGCGCTACGATGATCAGTGCACCTATTCCTACCAGATAGGATTTTTTCTCCTGTTTGAAAAACCAGCTCAGTCGTTTAAATATCCCCATATCGTCGTCTCCCATTAGCTTAGTCGATTGTGAAAGCAATATGACATATTGTCATATTGTGTCAAATGTTAACGGACAGCGTTTTATTCTGTCCGTCCCTTACTTATTTTTTCTTTTTATTCTTTGCGCTCTTCTGCTGAGATTTCATTTGACTCATCATCTGATTGATCTTACGTTCAGAAGGTTTCTGTCCCATTTGAAGCATCATCATACGCAGCATGTTTTCGTCGATTGGCGGATTTTTTTCAAAATAGTCCATCATATATTTTCTGGCAATAAAGAATCCTCCGACCAGTCCGGCGATCAGAGCTAAAATAATTAGTACAATAGCAAGGCCTGTGCTCATCTTGTTCACTCCTTTCAAAAATCGATACTGTAACCATACAGCAGACATAGACATATCTGCTCACTGAACTATTTTACACAATAAATGTGGAGAAATAAACCTTTATATGTTAAAAAGCTATTTTATACCATCAATTGACTTAGAGAGGGAAGTACTGGCCAGCCCGTCTTCCGGTTTTTATTCACAACATGCTGAAAGCCACCTGTGCTCCAGCAGGAATACAGGTGGCTTTCAGACTTTTCAGTTACATTATTTCATTGAAAGATACGTGTTGACAACATTTTCAGAAGTAAATCCGTAAGCTTCAACAACAGCTTCACCATTACCACTTGCTCCGAATTTGTCGATCGCAAGAATCCTACCTTCAGGTCCAGCATAGCGGTGCCAGCCGAATGGAGATCCCATTTCGATAGCTACTCTGTTTTTTACAGCAGCTGGAAGAACAGATTCCTTGTACTCATCAGACTGAAGTTCGAACAGATCGAAACTTGGCATGGAGACTACTGATACATCGTGCCCTTGTGCTTTCAGCTCTTTCTGCGCTTCAACAGCTAATGTTACTTCAGATCCAGTAGCAATCAGGATACCATCAGGTGTGTCGCTTTCAGACGGAGAAAGGACATAAGCACCTTTCTTGACATTTTGTCTCGCTGTTTCCTTAGTTCCAGGAAGAACAGGAAGATTTTGACGAGTCAGCACAAGCATAGTTGGACGGTTAGTTGATGTCACAGCAATTTCCCAAGCTGCAGCTACTTCGTTACCGTCAGCCGGACGAAGAACAGTCAGATTGTGCATTCCTCTGAAGCTGGATAGCTGTTCTACAGGTTCGTGAGTCGGTCCGTCTTCACCTACGGCAATTGAGTCATGTGTCATGACATAGATAGCCGGAATTTCAGATAGTGCAGCCAGACGTACCGCTGGTCTCAGATAATCTGTAAAGACGAAAAATGTAGCAACGTAAGATTTCGTTCCCCCATGAAGCAGGATGCCGTTTAGAGCAGCTGCCATAGCAAATTCTCTTACGCCGTACCAGATGTTGCGTCCGTCATACTGACCAGCCTGGAAGTCTTTAACACCACTGATCATAGTCTTGTTCGATCCTGACAAGTCGGCAGATCCACCCCAGAAGTTAGGGACAGCTTCAGCAATAGCATTCAGCACTTTTCCACTGTAGTTACGTGTTGCATCTGCTCCATCTTCTTCAGAAAATGAAGGCAGTTCAGCATCCCATCCTTCTGGAAGCTCTCCAGATAAAGCCTGGTCGAACTGATTCGCAAGTTCACCATTAGCACTGCGGTATTCATCAAGTAGACTGTTCCACTTATCTTCTAGCTCCTGACCTTTATCGATCATGTGCTCTTTGAATCGCTTAGTGACTTCTTCAGGTACGTAGAAGTCTTCGCCTTCCCAGCCGTATGCTTTCTTAGCAGCTTTTACCCCTTCAGGTCCAAGTGGTGCACCGTGAACATTGTGCGTACCGGCATTTGTTGCTCCGAATCCGATGACTGTTTTGATTTCGATAAGTGTTGGTTTATCGGTGGATTCTTTCGCTTTAGTTATTGCAGCATCGATGGCCTCTAAATCGTTTCCATCTTCAACCAGGATATGTTCCCATCCGTAAGCCTCAAAACGCATACCGACATTTTCAGTGAACGCTTTTGAAGTCGGTCCATCAAGCTGGATATCGTTGGAATCGTAAAGCATAATCAGTTTGCCTAATTTCAAGTGACCAGCCAGAGAAGCAGCTTCCTGAGAAACACCTTCCTGAAGGTCTCCGTCTCCACACAGTGCATAAGTATAGTGGTCAACGATGTTATAGTCACCTTTATTATAGGTAGCAGACAGGTGTGCTTCTGCCATTGCCATTCCTACTGCATTAGCTACGCCTTGACCTAGAGGACCAGTAGTTGCCTCGACACCATCTGTGATATGCACTTCAGGGTGTCCTGGTGTATTCCCTCCCAATTGACGGAAGTTTTTAAGATCATCAATAGACACGTTATAGCCTGATAGATGAAGAAGGCTGTATAAAAGCATAGATCCGTGTCCTGCTGAAAGGACAAAACGGTCTCTATTGAACCATCTCGAATTTTTCGGATTAGCATTTAAGTGACGGGTCCATAATGTATACGCCATAGGAGCTGCTCCCATAGGTAACCCTGGGTGACCGGAATTGGCTGCCTGTACTCCATCAATACTTAATGTACGAATCGTATCGACGGCCATTTGATCTGTTTTATCGAACAATGAACTTCAACCCTTTCGTTTGTTTAAAATTTAAACTTACTACATTATTGTACTATTTTTAGCGCTTTAATTCAATCTATTCTGCAGTTATTACGAATATGGCTGTTTACTCGTCCCGGCCATGCAAGCCTTTTTCTTTCTGAATCTCTTTCACTTTATCTGGAGTGACATCATTTCCGTCGGGATCCACAACTTTCATCCCTTCGATCTGATTCTTCATGCCGGACCTGAAAGCTTGGATATACTCTTCTCTCAGTGCTTTCTGTTCATCTTTTTCTTCCTGAGACAGACCCTCACTTCTTTCTTTTCTAACGAGTTCGTTAATTCTGTCCAGTTTTTTCTTTTCTAACATAGAATCCTCCTCAGTTCTCTATTCTTGCAAGTCCTACACCTTATATCATAACATTCCTGAATAAAAAGTGGTAGATAAGATTCGGCTGGAACCTGCTTCCTTTATTCGAACATCCGTTTGAATTAGCGTCTGCCCTATGCTATACTGATAACAACAGAACAGTTGTTCATATAAATTATTCCGAAAGTGAGGGTGAGTAATGACCACTAGAGGCCGTAAAGGTGAAAAACAAATTGAAATTCTACAATATATATATAACCAGGTGAAGAAGAAAGGGTATCCTCCCACTGTGAGAGAAATCGGGATGGCGACAGCTCTCTCTTCAACGTCAACAGTTCACGGACATTTAGCACGTCTTGAAAAAAATGGATTCATCCTAAGAGACCCCTCGAAACCAAGAGCGATCGAGTTCACTAAAGCCGGATTGGATAAACTGGGAATAGATGAAGAGGACAAAATACCTCTACTAGGAGTAGTCACTGCCGGCGAACCTATCCTTGCTATTGAGGAAGCTACAGATTATTTCCCGATTCCAAATGACCTGGAGCTAGACAGAGGCAATCTGTTCATGCTGACTATCCGTGGAGATAGTATGATGAATGTTGGTATTCTAGACGGCGATCAGGTTATCGTTAGAAAACAGGAAAGTGCAAGTAATGGAGATATTGTCATTGCCATGACTGAAGATGATGAAGCAACCTGTAAACGATTCTACAAAGAAAAGAATCATATCAGACTTCAGCCCGAAAATGATGCACTTGACCCTATCATCCTTAATGATGTAAAAATTCTCGGAAAAGTTATTTCTTTATATAGAAGCCATATATTCTAATAAAAAACCCCTTCTCACTCGAGAGACTGCTGAAAAACCCCTATTCTACCTATGATTTCAATAGATAGAATAGTGGGTTTTTAGTATAATGTATGTAAGCGTTACGAAAATGAAGGAGTGTTGAGAATGTTGTCTTCACAAGAACAGC
>NZ_BAAGIR010000088.1:0-8369 GCF_054658155.1 Alkalibacterium sp. m-11 | reverse complement strand
TTTGATTCATAAGAAGACCTCTTTTCTGGATTTGTGGTTATCTCTAGATTAAGGGTCTTCTTTCTTTTTGTCTACTTTAATTTCTTGCCCTACTATTTTACTTTCCGACAACTATTTTACACATAGCTATCGCTTGACCGAAATTCATCTCCCACTTTCACTGGTGCTTCGTACCCATACGTTTAGAAGTGGGAGACTTCTTTCGGAATTACGTTAAAATCCCTCCATTTCAAAATGATAGTCTGCAATGTCTTCGGGTGTTGCCTTGTAGAGTTCATCTAAAAAGGCCACTTGAAAACTTGCGGGTGCATCGGTTTGTTCTTCAGCCCGCTCCCCTGCCAGGTTGAAGACTGATACGGCGGTCAAGGCAGCAATGAACGGTGTACTGGACGTCAGATAGATCGAAGCAGCTCCGCCTAGTGCACATCCGCCACCAGTGATTTTTCCGAGGAAATGGGACCCGCCCCGGCATGTAGCCACATATTCCCCGTCAGTGACCAGATCGATTTCTCCTGAAATGATGACTGCTCCGTCTGTCCAGCGGGCGATCGATACAGCTGCGGCTTTTGCTTCATCAACGTGATTGGTCGAGTCCACGCCTCTGACTTTAGATTCACCTTTCCCTCCTTCAAGATGCCATAATCCTGCAAGTGCGATTATTTCTGATGCATTTCCTTTGATGATGTCCGGTTTGTAATCCTTGAAAAGTTTCAGCATGGCTGTGCGCAGTTGGCCTATCCCGATAGCGACCGGATCCAGTACCCACGGTTTATCCTCTTTTTTCAAAGTCTTTACAGCTAGCGGAAGCGTCTCTTCATAATTTGGAAGCATCGTTCCCATATTGATGTAGGTGGCTCCTCCTGCTTTGGCCAGAAACTGACCTTCATCCGGGAGGTAGACCATGGCTGCCGATCCGCCTACTGCGATCTGTGTATTGGCCACAAGGTTGATCGTGACAGAATTGGTAATCGAACCGGCCATCGGGTTCGTCTCTTTGACGTCAGTGACTGTCTGTCTAATCTGTTTTCTGATTTCTTCAAGTCGGGTCATCTTTTCATCCTTTCGATCGACACAGAACAAAAAAGATGCTCAGTCGTCATGACAGGCATCATAAGGGAGTGAAATATGGTCAATTAATCCCTACGATAGTCTGAACTAACAGGTTCAAAGGGTCAGGCATAACCTTCTCAACTCGTCTGAGTCCCCCTTCAATTTAACTAAGCTATGCTTTTTTTGATCATGTCTTTAATCATTTCCTTAATCTAAATGAAGTGTAACATAAAGAACTGGACAGTATAAAGTAGAAGCCAATTATATAATAATAATGAAAAAGGGGATGGGAAAAAAGTCACCTTTTAGTAATAATTTATAAATCTGAGTAATTAAAAACACCGTCAAATCAAGGATCATTTTTCCTAGATTTGACGGTGTCTTCTAATTCAGCTAGTTATTTCCCAGCCCCATTCCCTAAAAGTGATTTAGTACAGTTCATAGACTGCGTCGAACAGGTCTTTTTCCTTATCGATTTGAGTCTTGTTCCCGATGACTGCCACAGAGCGGTTCTCAAGCACCGCCTGATACGCGTCAGCCAGATCATTTAATGACTGAGCGTCTGCAGATAGAATCTCTGCTTTCAGACGTCGGATGTCTTCACTGGTCAATCCTTGTTTGTATCTGGAGAAGGCCGTCATCCCTTTATTACGGGCTGATTTAGGCTGTTCCAGTGGACTGAGCGTCCCGATGATGTACTTCAGCAGTTCAGATTCCGACAGATCGATCGACTTGACGAAATCAGGCAGACCGGCGTAGGTTTCCAATGTCTTAGTGATGTTCGGATCCCGGTAGGAAGCTAGCGCAACATTGCCGTTTCGGCGATGCATATAAAGCGAGCCGTACGCGCCGCCTTTTACTCGGATCGTGTTCCACAAGTAGTCATATCTGAAGATAGTAGACAGAAGCTGAGTTGCTCCGTTAAATTCCAGGTGGTCCGTTGCGTCCGCAGCAACTGCGACATAGTTGACGTCCTGTGCGGTCACAAACGCTTCATTCTGCTTCTTACCTGCTTCATGGCTGACCGCTGCCCCTAGAGGACTGTCCTCCAAGTCTGCAAAGGCGTCTTTCAGTGCCTCTTTGACTTTAACACTCTGTTCTTTGTCTCCAATATATAGGGCATTCAGACGACGTTTGTTTAGTAGCTTGTCCAGTAAGGCTGACAGGTCAGTAATCAGGCTAGACTCATTTTCTGATTTAAGCTCATCACGTGTCGCTTTCAAGTAATTGAACTGATCGATGCCGTTCAAGTGTTCACCCAACTTAGATAGAGGCTTCACTTGGCTCAAGGCACGGTTTGCCGCAATGACATGGGCTCTGAAGTTTACACGGTTCTCAAAATCAGAAATATAACTCTGGATCTGTTTCAGAATCTCACTCTGATTATCGAATCGTGTAGTCGTCATGATTTCTTTCATGAGATCGACGAGTTCAGTCAGCTGTTCGCTCAATGCCTTTCCGAATAATGCAAAGTACGGCTTTAGATTTCCTTCCTGATCTTCATATATCGTGACGGTTCCGTTGATGCCACCGGTGTGGGTATCCATTTCCGTCTGAAGGGCAGCTGCATCGTACTTATCAGTGTCCAGTTCACCAAGTAAATCACTAAGCAGACTCAAGGCCGCATAGTCATCCGCTGAAAAGTCACTGATGTCAAAGTAGAGACTGACATAATCGATGCCTGACGTGAACTGCTCGGAATAATAGAATTCTGTTCCATCAAAGAGTGAATCGATTGACAATGGATAGTCCGGTTCGTCCGTTGTCAGATCGTCTCTTGTCAGCGTTGGAATCTTCTCCAGGTCTTCCGGTCTGTCCGGTGTTTCCTGACGTTCGATCAGCTGCTGCGTCTTGTCAACGATTGCCTGCAGCTCTTCCTCAGACAGTCCGGCTTTGAATTTCTGAAGACTTTCCAGCGTCTGTGCTTCCTGTTTGTCGCTCTTTCCAGGTTCAGCTTTCAGAATCAGTTCGACCCGGTGTGTATTATTCAGAAGTTTGCGTTCGATCAGCTTTTCAAAGTATCCGTCTTCTGCAAGCTCAGCCAGTTCTTCAAGGTATTTGGAGAACTGCAGGCGATCAAAAGGCGAATGGTCATACAGCCAGGTGCTCAAGGCATTGATCGCATAAATGACGCCACGCGGGTTGTCCTCGGAAATGACGGCTTCTTTTGTCTGGAAAGTGATCTTGTTTAAAGCAGCCTTTACTATAGCCTGGTCGAGTCCCTTGTTGACGATATCTTTAAGCGTACTCTCGGTCACTTCCTTGAATCGGTCAAGATTCTTGCTGTCTGCATATTTGGCAGAAATGATGAAGGCAGTCGGATACCCGATATCTGCTACATCACTTTCGATGTCTCCACCGATTTCAGCATCCAAAAGAGCTTTTTGAAGAGGTGCCTGACTGTGTCCGAAGAGGATTTCCTCCAGGACTTTCATGCCGTAATGGTCCAATGTATCTTCAGGTTCCAGTACATGCCAGCCTAAAGCCAGATAGTCTTTTCCTTCTGGATCATCCCCTTCAGTGATCGAGTAGGTTTCTTCAAATACTTTCGCTTCCGGTTCAGCAATAGTCAGTGTCAGGTCGACTGCGTCTCCTTTACCTTTTCCAGCAAAGTACTCATCCAGCGCATCGAACACAGTAGACAGATTCGCATCCCCGTAGACAATCGTCAGTGAATTTGTCGGATGATAGTACTTGGTATGGAAATCGATGAACTCTTCCTGAGTCAAGCTGGGGATTGCTTTTGGCAAGCCGCCTGAATTGTACTGATACGTTGTTCCTGGGTACAGTTTGTTTGATAGATGATCATAAAGCTGCCCTTCCGGAGAAGCGGTCGCCCCTTTCATCTCATTGTAGACGACGCCTTTGTAGATCAGGTCATCCTCAATGTTTTCCAGGTGATAGTGCCAGCCTTCCTGTTCAAGGATCTGAGGGTCAGTATACAGTTTGGGACTGAATACGGCATCCAGATACACCCCGACCAGATGCATAAAGTCTTTTTCATTCGTAGAGGCTACTGGGTAGATCGTTTTATCCGAAAACGTCATGGCATTGACGAAGGTGTTCAGTGACCCCTTGATCAGTTCCACAAAAGGCTCTTTGGACGGGTATTTTTCAGACCCGTTCAATACCGAATGCTCAAGGATATGAGCGATCCCATTATCGTTGTATGGAGGGGTCTTGAAGGCGATGGTGAAGGCCTTGTTCTGATCATCATTGTCTATGTGCAGGACCTGTGCCCCAGTTTCATCGTGTTCATACAGTGAACCGACGGACTGGATATCAGGTAGATCCTGTGTTTCGATTTTATTAAATGTCATACAATTCTCCTCTAATTCACATTATTTTTTCATGCAACTTCATTGTACCTTATCCATTAAGAATTTCCTATACTGAGAGGATAAAATAATTATAGTTATTCTATATCGAGCTTGTCGGTCCTTTGTAACATATTAGCTCATCTGACCTAAAAGGCCGACAAACCGATCAGGATCAGGTAGCTCAAGAAGGTAATCAGGACACTCAGCATCGTCCCTATAACAAAATATTCAGAAAAGTACGGATCATCCGCTATGAGCTTGTAGCGGGCGAAAGCTTTAATGGACAGAATGGCTACAATTGACAGTAGACTACCATTTAGAAAGGATAGAAAGATCAGGATGCGTTCCAGGTTCCCGATCATGGCTCCTGCCCCTTTAAAACCTGACTCTCCTTTTTCAGGTGTGCGGTCGGTTTCAGTGGTTTCTTCGACCAGTGTCTTTCTAGTCCCTTTCGGATCATACTGAACGCTCAAGGTCCGGATCAGTAGATTGGCCGGCCGCATCAGGAGCAGCAGAATTAATACGAACCGGATAAATAGAAGATATGGGTCCGTCAGCTCTCCAGTCATCATGAACCGGACTGGGTTAAACTGCAGCGGAGACAGCACGGACAGGATGAGCTGACTGATGAACAGCACAATTGCACTGAGAATGACATAGGATGCCAGAGTCTGACCGACCGTTTTCTTATGCGTCTGGATCCACTGAACGGATATTTGACTTTTTAAAAGCAGAATCCCGCTGGCAATAATGATGAAGAACAGCTGAATGGATGGCTCCGACAACTCATAAAGAAACTGATTCAGCCCCAGTATCCAGAAGATAAAGAGCATCTGATGCAACGCAAAGGCAATAATCTGTCCGTTTTTTCTATAAAAAGTTTGGAGCGCATGGGAGGCATTATACTGGATCGTGCTGCTCATGAATAAATCGATGGCCTGCATGATGTAATGTTTGAACAACGCATGCCCTAGAACCAGACCGATACTGATTGAAAGCCACGGCAGGTAATCGCCTATGTCATCGATCAGTCCGAAAACCACCAGACTTGTAAAGAAGATGCCCCAGGAATATTGGGAATGTCCTTTTTCATTTTTGGAATGCGCCAGAAAGGTCGGATACTTTGTAAAGTAGAAGTACCCAATCAGGTGGGCGATGAGACTTTCAATGATCATGACTTCGCCTCCAGTCTTCTATTTTCTCGGCAACCAGCTTTCTCGAATGGGCATACTGCTTGATATGGGTGGATATGATCCGTTTGCTCACAGTCTGCTCACTGACAGCCTGACCTAGCTGATTTGACATCGCTTTTTTAATGGTCTGATTGGTAAACGCCTCGTAGCCTGCTTCATTCAAAATGATTAGAGCTGTCTGCTTCTGAGACATCGTCCAGTCGTTTTTAATCACATTTTGGAGACGGATGATGCTGTTCAAAAAGTCTATTTCCGGCTGATCAGATGCGAGCTTTTCATTCAGCTGGCCATAGTCATTGTACTGGTGAACCGACTCGATGGCTTCCCTGGCGTGCCAGTATGCCGGGCCGTCTGTACCGATGCTGACCTTGCGATTCTTTATCGGCGTGCTCAACCGGCCGATGCCTATCCCCCACCTCAATGTGACTTCTTCTCCTATCTCCTCTTTAGTTCGAGTCTGGAAACGTAGAGAGATGAGATCGATAATCAGAAATGCTGCTTCTGCAGAGTTCACGATGCCTTGGAATTCATCTCCTAAAGTGATAGTCAGGTTCGATTCAATGGCTCCTTTAAAGCGTATATTGATATCATTCAGGATCGAGGTCAGGATTTCCTGTATCTGTTCCCTTTCCTTCATCTTTCTGGACGCGATAATATCTGAAATCAGGGCGATTTTTATTGTTTCACTCATAGTGGTCCTCCTGTTCATCTAGTGATACCGCGAAGTATAACCCTTTTTTAGTTGATTATCAAGTTTAAACGACATTTAGTTGATTTTTACATTATTATAATACTCCTTTTGCTGATTTTATAGTTTATCAATCAATAACCAGCTCACTTTGTTCTACTGACTGTCTGATATTGCGTTGGGTGGTCACTAATTACAGTATTAATGTCTACTCAAGGAGTAAATACGTTTGAGTGGGCTATGATTCACATATTATCACCCACCCAAACGTGCATAGGCTGTGAGTGGGCAATAATACCTGATTTACTGTCCACTGAGATGAGAAAGCTCCCTGGGTTGGCAATAAAACCAGCATACTTACTTCAAAGGGCTCAATTACTGATCCATGTATCTTCCTCTTCTATTCAATAAGGTAAACATCGCCAAAGCGATGCCTCTTTATAATCTTTAGAGCATCTCAAGCGCTAATGTTAGATTCACGTTTAAAGGGTTGCTATAATTTGTTTATCCGAGAGTACCGCTTTTCGGAAAATATAGTAAGAGGAGTCGATCCTTAATGTCAGAACGGAAGTTAACAGATCCACGGACAAAATTCTATAATCAGAAATTCCCCGATCAGGAACAGGATACACCCGCACTGCAGAGCAAAATGGACCCTCAGCCTGATTCAGGTGAAGAATCGTATAAAGGATACAACCGACTGGAAGGACGTAATGCCCTAGTTACTGGTGGAGATTCCGGTATCGGACGAGCGGCGGCAATTGCCTTTGCCCGAGAAGGTGCGAACGTAGCCATACAGTTCTTACCAGGAGAAGAAAGCGATGCGAATGAAGTAAAAGATCTAATTGAAAAAGAAGGGAGGAAAGCACTCCTGCTTCCCTATGATCTAAGAGAAGACGGATCAGGAAGTGAGATTGTAGAGAAAACTGCTGAAGCATTTGGCGCGTTGGATCTCCTTGTCATGAACGCTGCTCAGCAGATTGCTCAGCCTAGCCTTGAAGACCTGTCAATGAAGCAGGTCAATGATACATTTAAAGTCAACATCATCAGCTACTACGAAACAGTGAAAGCTGCCGAGAAGTATCTGGAACCGGGAAGTGCGATCATCACGACGACTTCAGTTCAGTCCTTCTCCCCTAGTACCAGCCTATTGGACTACGCAGCGACGAACGGTGCCGTCAGTAACTTTACACTAGCTTTATCTGACTACTTTGCACCTAAAGGGATTAGAGTCAACGGTGTGGCGCCGGGACCGATCTGGACACCACTTCAGCTGGATAATGGAAAACTTGATGGAGACATTCCTGACTTCGGACAAAGCACACCACTCGGACGTGCTGCTCAGCCTGTAGAACTGGCTCCAGTCTATGTTCTGCTTGCTTCAGACGACGCCAGCTTTATTACGGGACAGATTTACGGTGTTACCGGCGGTCAGCCGATCGATTTGTAAAAGACTTAAAATGATAAACAGCTGCTGAGACTGATCAGGTCCCGGCAGTTATTTTTTTCGATATGATAAACTTAATTTGGTTGATTTCAATTATTCACCTGTTTTTGGTTGAACAATTGAAAAGTAAGTAACTTTTTTCTAATATCCTCTAAAAGCAAAAAACAGCTCCAGTAACGTACTCACCATTACCAGAACTGTTTCTATTCTCTCCTGTTATCCTTCATAAGGAACGGTTTGAATCTCGATCGTTTCAGAGCCCTGAGTCAGTTTAGATACCGGGCAGCGTTTTTCAGCAGAGCGGACAAGGGTTTCAGCTTTTTCCATATCGAGTCCTTCGATCGAAGCGAAAAGATAGACCTGGAAATAATACCCTACCCCACTCGCTTCCCTTCTGAGCTGGACTTTGGCCGTCACCTTACTCTTGTTGTCCATTCCTCGGGCACTTAACAGCGATTCGATCGTCGCATTCAGACAGGTCGTCATCGCCAATCGAGTAGGAGACTAGTCATTAATTGACTAGTCGACCTCTCACACCACCGTACGTACGGTTCCGTATACGGCGGTTCAATATCTTAAGTAAGCAGACTCTGCCAGTTGGTTTAGTGAAACTAAACCCCACTGGTAGAGTCTTTTCGTTGTAAGTGCCCGATGAACCTCGGGCGTTTTGG
>NZ_BAAGIR010000087.1:0-8382 GCF_054658155.1 Alkalibacterium sp. m-11 | reverse complement strand
TAAGCATGCGCTATGATCACCTATGCGGTATTAGCACCCGTTTCCGGATGTTATCCCCCTCTTATGGGCAGGTTCCCCACGTGTTACTCACCCGTTCGCCACTCATCCACACTCTGCAAGCAGAGTGCTTCAGCGTTCGACTTGCATGTATTAGGCATACCGCCAGCGTTCGTCCTGAGCCAGGATCAAACTCTCATTTTAAGTTTGACTTGCTCATTATATTACTTGTGAGTTAACCATGTTAACTCGTTTGTTGCCTTCGACTCCAAAAGAATCGAAGACCCCTGCACATTTGGTTGTTTCTACTTTGTTCAGTTTTCAAAGATCTATCTCGTTCAGTTTGTGTTGTCTGCATTTCAGCAGCAACCTTTATATCATATCATCGTCCTGATTCGATGTCAATGCTTTTATTTAATTTCTTTAAAAGCATTTATTTCGAATCGTCTTCTTCCTGACGACAACTTCATTACTATACCTTGTTTCCAATTGCTTGTCAACAAGTATTTTATGTTTTAGTGTTACTAGCAAATATCGTTTGCAGCAACAGAATTAATAATAACAGGTATTTGAAGAATCGTCAATGATTAAATTGTATTTAACAATCATTTTTTTAACAAGATTTTTTAATAAGTGCATGGTATCGAGCTTGCGGCTTGCTCAACCTTTTATTGTATCATCTTTTTTGTAATTGCTTCTAAGTCTGTCTTTACCGGTCGACTCATTAGCCCCTCTTTATTGTGTGCTGGTATATATACGCAAACTTCACCGTACTTCACTGTCCATCCAGCAACAGACTCTTCATATTCTGAAGATGAAGTCATAGTGACTGTGACATCTTTACCGTAATTAATGAAACAATGTTCATCGGTAATACTAAATTCTTCTTTTCTATCAGTTAGACTACTTTCTTCTATATACTTGTAGTTCACACTAACAGGCTTCTCCGGATGATAATCAAAACTGCCTCCTACCATGTCAATATAAGTAGTCAACTTTTGATAGCTGACTAATCCCGAATGCCAAACTAGCCATGACCCACCTTTTTTTACATAGTCTACTATTTTATCTTCTTCGAACTCTGTCATCCATTCTTCCGGGTTATCTGATTCAGGATCCAAGCGGTTCTCTGAAGCTGATATTACAAGGTCTGGTCTATCTTTCAGATGTTCTGTAAGTTCTTTTCGGTCTGCACATAGGATAGTTACGTCACCCAGTTTATCCAGGACTTGTGTAAGACCCTCTTTCAATGTATCTCCATCATGATAATAGCCCCCTAGTACTGCAGCAATTTTCCTTTTACCTCCAGTTTACTATGTTTCTCTTTCCCTTTTAAGCCTCTTCTGTTACTATATTCTGTCTTTAATTTAACTGGAATAGTCTCAAGTCATCAGAATCCAATGAACTTTTCATCTCATATAGAGATACTTCTATCATAAAGTATGGTTTATCCCTCTATCTTTGCAGCATATCCATTTTAACACAAAATGTTTTATACGCTTACATTATGACTCACTTAGTTTGGTTCTATGATTCTAAACTTACTCATTTTCGTTTTTTACACAAAAAAACTCACATACTCTTATGTAGAGTGTGTGAGTTAAACGTAAGACTATATACCGGCGGCCGGAGTCGAACCGGCACGCCCTAACGGGCACTGGATTTTGAGTCCAGCGTGTCTACCAATTCCACCACGCCGGCATGATTCAATATGAAGATAAGGCGGTAACCGGATTTGAACCGGTGATGAAGGTTTTGCAGACCTCTGCCTTACCACTTGGCTATACCGCCATCCTAAAAATGATATTCAATTAAAACTGGGCTACTAGGATTCGAACCTAGGAATGACGAGACCAAAACCCGTTGCCTTACCACTTGGCTATAGCCCATTGAAGGGCGACTGATGGGGATCGAACCCACGAATGCCGAGACCACAACCCGGTGCGTTAACCACTTCGCCACAATCGCCATATT
This sequence comes from Alkalibacterium sp. m-11, assembly GCF_054658155.1. Lineage (NCBI taxonomy): Bacteria > Bacillati > Bacillota > Bacilli > Lactobacillales > Carnobacteriaceae > Alkalibacterium > Alkalibacterium sp. m-11. The sequence goes on along the minus strand of NZ_BAAGIR010000087.1, from coordinate 6,411 downwards.
CTTAATTAAAATCATAGCATATTCAACAAATAATGTCATGATGAATTGCTGACAGGGGTAGCAGGAGTCGAACCCACATCGATGGTTTTGGAGACCATAGTTTTACCATTAAACTATACCCCTAGCGATGGAGGGAGTAGGATTTGAACCTACGAACCCGAAGGAACGGATTTACAGTCCGCCGCGTTTGGCCACTTCGCTATCCCTCCAAATTGCTATGGCGCTGGACAGAGTCGAACTGCCGACACACGGAGCTTCAATCCGTTGCTCTACCAACTGAGCTACAGCGCCATCTTTCAATATCCTGCTTTACGGTCCCGACGGGAATCGAACCCGCGATCTCCTGCGTGACAGGCAGGCGTGATAACCGCTACACTACGGGACCTCACGATTTATTCAGCCTCTATGAGGTCACACTGTGGACTTACGTCCAAGTGTATCATGTCTGTAATCGCTAAAGCTTCAACAGCCATGACAATTGCGGGGGCAGGACTCGAACCTGCGACCTCCGGGTTATGAGCCCGACGAGCTGCCAACTGCTCTACCCCGCGATAACAATAGAAAATCATTGTGTTGAGACACTTCAAGCTGACGCTTGAGTGTACTATGTCTGTAATCACTATAACGTCAACAGACATGGCAAAGGAGGATGTGGGATTCGAACCCACGCGCGCTTTTACACGCCTGACGGTTTTCAAGACCGTTCCCTTAAGCCGGACTTGGGTAATCCTCCATTAAAGTAATACTATTTAATTACTATGACCCCTACGGGATTCGAACCCGTGTTACCGCCGTGAAAGGGCGGTGTCTTAACCGCTTGACCAAGGGGCCAGTATTAAAATGGGCCTAAGTGGACTCGAACCACCGACCTCACGCTTATCAGGCGTGCGCTCTAACCGGACTGAGCTATAGGCCCTAAATATATTAGGAATACTTTATTCAAGTATAAAGCGGGTGAGGAGAATCGAACTCCCGACATCAGCTTGGAAGGCTGGGGTTTTACCACTAAACTACACCCGCTAAAACGGTCCCGACGGGAATCGAACCCGCGATCTCCTGCGTGACAGGCAGGCGTGATAACCGCTACACTACGGGACCTTACGAAAATCTTTATATGAGACACTGCGAGCTTTCGCTCGAGTGTACCATATCTGTACGTTACTAAAGTAACTACAGATATAGCAATTGCGGGGGCAGGACTCGAACCTGCGACCTCCGGGTTATGAGCCCGACGAGCTGCCAACTGCTCTACCCCGCGATAATAGTAGAAAATCATTTAAGGATACACTATGGACTTACGTCAAAGTGTATCATGTTTGTACGTTGCTGAAGCAACTACAAACATGACAATGGACCTTGCAGGACTCGAACCTGCGACCGAACGGTTATGAGCCGTTTGCTCTAACCAACTGAGCTAAAGGTCCTCGGATCCGTTTGTTTATTATAGCGGCGGAGGGGATCGAACCCCCGACCTCACGGGTATGAACCGTACGCTCTAGCCAGCTGAGCTACACCGCCATTTTATTACTAATCGGGAAGACAGGATTCGAACCTGCGACCCCTTGGTCCCAAACCAAGTGCTCTACCAAGCTGAGCTACTTCCCGAATGTTAAAGTGCACCCTAGAGGAGTCGAACCTCTAACCGCCTGATTCGTAGTCAGGTACTCTATCCAATTGAGCTAAGGGTGCTGATCATTGTGAATACCGAGGGCCGGAGTCGAACCGGCACGGAGAAAACTCTCCGCAGGATTTTAAGTCCTGTGCGTCTACCAATTCCGCCACCCCGGCTGAAGTGTACTTTGGTTACCTGTGTCTATTCACAAGCGGAAGACGGGATTCGAACCCGCGACCCCCACCTTGGCAAGGTGATGTTCTACCACTGAACTACTTCCGCAACAAGGCAGATCAGTCTGCCCGTAAAAAATGCCGGCTAAAGGATTTGAACCCTCGACCCACTGATTACAAATCAGTTGCTCTACCAACTGAGCTAAGCCGGCGTGTTGTTATGCGGATGGAGGGACTTGAACCCCCACGCCGTGAAGCGCTAGATCCTAAATCTAGTGCGTCTGCCAATTCCGCCACATCCGCATGTAGCATATATAAGATTACTCTTATATATGAGCCGTACAGGATTCGAACCTGTGACCCACTGATTAAAAGTCAGTTGCTCTACCAACTGAGCTAACGGCTCATGGATCTATGGAGGTTAACGGGCTCGAACCGCTGACCCTCTGCTTGTAAGGCAGATGCTCTCCCAACTGAGCTAAACCTCCATTAAAAACTGCATAGCAACGTCCTGCTTTCACAAAGGGAAACCCTTCACTATCCTCGGCGCTGAGAAGCTTAACGGCTGTGTTCGAAATGGGAACAGGTGGATCCTTCTCGCTATCGCCACTATACAGTTTATTGCGTCGTGTTACCGCAGCAACTCTTATATCATACAAAGATATCGACCTAATGTCAACAACTTTTGTAAAAATAATTTGAACTTCTTTTCTCACCACTATTAATCCTCAGCAGGATCCTCGTTCCAGTGCTTAGTTAAAAAGCCTGCTCTTCCAGATCCAATGCTATAACGTTTATAGTGAGCAGACTCTTTTTTGTAAAAATCCTGATGGTATTCTTCAGCTGGATAAAAGGGTTTTGCCTCTTCGATAGTCGTAACGATCGGATCTTTGAATTTGCCACTTTCCTGCAGTTCTTTTTTTGACTGCTCAGCTGCTTCTTTCTGTTCCTGATTATTGTAAAAGATCACAGGTCTATAAGAATCTCCTCTATCCACAAACTGTCCACCTGCATCTGTGGGGTCAGTCTGTCTCCAGTATATCTCTACCAATTCTCTATAAGGCATTAATTCAGGGTCGTATGTGATTTCTACTGCTTCAGTGTGACCAGTCGTACCGGAAGTGACCATTCGATACGTCGGGTTTTCAACGTGTCCACCTGTATAGCCTGATACAACGGAATGGATACCGGGCTGCGAGTCAAAAGGCTTGACCATACACCAGAAACACCCTCCTGCAAATACTACTTTTTCTAATTCTGCCACGCTGTTTCCTCCTGATCCTGATTCTATTCATAGTCTAAGGTCGAATATGTCTATTATGATTGTATCACACTGCCTCGTGAATCAAAGAAAAAGAGCTTGTCTTATATATGACTCAGACAAGCCTTTCTATATTTTCCTACATCAGTGACGGACAGTTATTTAGCCGAACATCGACTTGAATCTGTATACTTCAGCAGGGATACACTTTATTTGATTTCTGTGACGCCGCCCATATACGGCACCAGTACATCAGGAATTTTTATGCTGCCGTCAGCCTGCTGATAATTTTCAAGAATTGCGGCTACTGTACGTCCGACTGCTAGCCCTGATCCATTCAGCGTGTGTACATAATCGATCTTATCGTCCTCTTCACGTCTATACCTGATCATCGCCCGTCTAGCCTGGAAAGATTCTGTATTAGAGCATGAACTGATCTCCCGGTAAGTTTCCTGCGTCGGGATCCACACTTCTAGATCATATGTTTTAGCTGCCGCAAAGCCAGTATCTCCTGTAGAAAGAAGAACAACTCGATATGCAAGTCCCAGCTTCTGCAGAATCACTTCTGCATTTGCGGTCATCTTCTCAAGCTCGTCATAAGAGTCTTCCGGCTTAGCAAATTTGACCATCTCAACCTTATTGAATTGGTGGAGTCGAATCAATCCTCGAGTATCTCTTCCTGCACTTCCCGCTTCTGAACGGAATGAAGGAGATAGAGCCGTAAAGTAGATCGGCAGATCTTTTTCATCAAGAATCTCGTTCTGATAATAGTTAGTCAACGGGACTTCTGCCGTTGGAATAAGCGTCAGCGGATGTCCGTCGATCTGGAAAACATCTTCTTTGAATTTAGGAAACTGACCTGTACCATACAGAGCATCATCATTTGCAAGATAAGGCGGAATGACTTCTTCATATCCGTGTTCAGTCACATGCAGGTCGATCATGAAGTTATAAAGAGCACGCTCCAGTCTGGCACCGAGTCCTTTGTAATACAGGAATCGGCTTCGGGCAACTTTTGCACCTCTTTCAAAATCTAGAATTTTCAGGTCAGCACCTAAATCCCAGTGGGCTTTCGGTTCGAAGTCGAATTCAGGCAGATCTCCCCACTTGCGTATTTCTTCGTTTGATTCTTCATCTTCACCGATAGGCAGAGACGGGTGAGGCAAGTTCGGCAGTCCTGAAGCAATGGTCTGTGTCTTTTCTTCTAACTCATCCAGTTCAGCATCAATAGCTTTGATGTCTGCTCCGACCTGCTTCATAGCCGCAATAGCCTCGTCCGCATTTTCCCTGTTGCTTTTTTTCTGTGCAATCTGATTAGATACATCGTTTCGTTCTTTCTTCAGTTTTTCAGATTTCTGAATCAGTTCTCTGCGACGTTCGTCCAGCTCTTTCAGTTCGTCGAGTTCAGACGGGTTCACTCCTCGTGTCTGCAGACGTTCTTTTACTGCATCAAAATCATTTCGGATCAGCTTGATATCGATCATACCGTTTTCCTTCTTTCTTTTTTTATTATCAGATACAAAAAAGCAGTTCTTCTATCCCTGTTATCAGGGACGAAAGAACTGCTTTTCGCGGTACCACCCAGCTTCAAAAAGACCGGTGTCTTTTTGCACTCTGCCAGGATAACGGTCTGTACCGAAATAACTTCAGCCTATGCTTCGCTATTTTATAAATGACGATGGATTCAGGGACAGTCAGGATCAGTTTCCACCACCCACTGACTCTCTAGACCTGCTGCTGCCCTTACTGATTCGTCTTCTTTCTGTTCATTAAGTTGTGCTTCTATTCTACACCAACAGCAGTTATAAAATCAACTCCCATTACACGATTAGAAGCGGTCTCTTACTCCGCTGAAGAAATCTCTCAACCAAGTTGAAAAGACAGTGAAGAAACCTGCCCGCTCGACAGATTCAGCAGCAGCCACGTTAACCGTCTGCTGGGCTTCTCCATTCAGGAATTCCAGATCATCTGTATTGTCGATAACCAGTTGTCCTAGACTTTCTCCCACTGATACAGGCGCTTCGACTTCACCCTTTTCATTGACTACATCGTCATTGGGTACGAAAGTATAAGAGTAGTCTTCCAGATCAGTCCCTTCAGGAAGATAGAAGCCGATAGACTCCGTCGTTACGAGGGAAATGTCTTCTTCCACTCCGTTACGTACAGTTAGATTGTGTTCGTCATCCAGGTTCATTTCTGATTCAATGATTGTTACGTATTCAAACTCACCGAAGCCGTAATCGAACAGTTTAGACGTTTCTTCGAAGCGCTGACCACGGTTCGTAAATCCGTCTCCCGCACCCATAACTACAGATACAAGTCGACGTCCTTCTGCTTCCGCTGTCCCTGTAAATGTCGCTCCGGCAAAACTGGTCGTTCCGGTCTTCAGCCCGTCCACGTCCATACGTTCATGAGCCAGGCCTTCCAGCATCCAGTTCCAGTTCAGCATATTGATGGCATCAGATGTGCCTTCTCTGAACGTCATACTTGGGATACTTGATGTTTCCAGAACTTCCGGATAATCAGCAATCAGACGCTGTGCAATAGTAGCGATGCCTTTAGCTGACATCACATTTTCAGCATCTTCATCACTTCCCGGGTAATGGTTGCCTTCAAGAAACGAATTGTTCAATCCAGTTGTGTTATACAGCTGATACTCTTCAATTCCCCATGATTCAATCAGTTCTCTTGCACGGTCAACAAATGCCACTTCAGATCCTTCAATTTCTTCTGCCAGTGCAATAGTTGCGCCATTTGCAGAATAGATTGCCAGGGCTTCATACAGTTCCTGAACGGTATAGACTCCGTTCTGATGAAGCGGGACATTGGATAATGCATAATTCTGACTGATCGCGTGTGCGTAATCACTGATTGTGACTTCGTCGTCCCAGTTCAGGTTTCCTGCTTCAATTTCTTCAAATAGAATATATTCCACCAGCATTTTAGTCATGGACGCAATTCCGCGCTGGTCTTCCGCATTCTGCTCAAAAAGGATCTGTGAAGTTTCAAAGTCGATCAGCAGTGCAGATTCCGCTTCAACAGACAGGTCATTTTCTTCAGCACTTGCAGCGTAAGTTCCGAAAACGGGCATAGCTAATGCAGCAATAAAAGAGGTTTTTAACAGTTTTTTCCGATCGATCATCATTTAAATAACTCCTAATTCATATAGTTTGTTTTTGTCTTACTCGAAGTCTTACAGGCATTTTTATTCAACATGTTTCATGGTACTCTTTCACTCTAAAAAAAGCTTCGGCTACGCCTTCGCCCTTTTGGGATAGTGCGTAGCCATTACTTTTTCAGTTCTGAATTATCGTAGACGATACCGTGAATACTCTTATAGTAAACAGGAACCATCTCATTTCCAC
>NZ_BAAGIR010000086.1:0-8396 GCF_054658155.1 Alkalibacterium sp. m-11 | reverse complement strand
CACCCTTGTGACCTTAACTGAAACCATTCAAGTGTTTGTCAAGGGCAAATGCGGCTCCGATTGGTATAGTCAGTGGGCCTTCACCACCTTTAATTTTTAGTTTTCATAAAAAATTTGACAGTTCCTTGCGACTGGCTCGTCTTCTTCCTCTTTTTCTTCCTTATCATGTTTATAGTAATAGGCTTGTGCTTCATAAAGCTTAAAGTAATCTTTTTGCTTAGTCATTAATTCTTCGTGCGTTCCGACTTCTGTTATGTCTCCATTTTTGATGTAAATGATGCGATCACAAAAACGGGTAGACGATAGTCGGTGAGATATAAAAATAGATAATTTGTCTTTAGAAAACTGGAAGTAATCCTGATAAATCTGATGTTCGGCGATGGGATCCAAAGCCGCTGTCGGTTCATCCAGTAAGAGAACGGGTGCGTCTTTATATAAGGCTTGAGCCAGTTTCAGTTTTTGTAACTGCCCTCCCGACAAATTCACTCCATCTGGATAAACGGCGCGCACAATTTTTGTCTCGTCTCTCGATTTGAATTTTGAAATGATGTCAGTCAAGCCACTTTGTTTCAAGACACGATTATACTTTAATTCATCAAAGGGCAAGCCTTGAATGACCGTCTCTTTAATGGAATAGGTCAATAAAAATTTCTCCTGAAATACAGGCGCAAATAAAGCATAATAGTCTGAAATGTTAAACTCACTCTGAGCTACTCCGTTAATATAAATTTCTCCACTATCCGGCTTAAGCAAGCCGGCAATTAAATTAGTCAATGTCGATTTCCCAGCCCCGTTTTCTCCTACTATAGCTAAATTTTCGTAAGGCTTAATGGTTAAAGATACATTATTTATCGTTGGTGTATCATTATTCGGATAAGTATAGGACACATTTTTTAATTCGATGGACAAGGGTTCTTTTGGCAAAGCTTTGCCCTCTTCATGGTTAAATACTTGGCCCTGAGACATAAAGTCATCATATTTTTTCGTCTCGTTTAGACTCGTATTCATTTTGCCTATAGCGTTGACTAAGGTCATGATGGTTTGAGCTAAGATCGTGACAGCCCCGGCAAAGATGACAAAGCTAGAAACCGGAATCGCTCCTGCCGCAATCAATTGAACACTTCTAATATAAGATAAGGCAGATAGACCGATAATCCCTATATTTACCAGAGTACTTTCTGTCCATGTCAACCTTACTTTCGGTTTGATAATCCGGTGGTATTCCGCAATTGTTTTATCTTCAACCTGCTTGAACCAGTCTTTCATCTGGAAAATACGTACATCTTTAGTGATACGGGATTCCCCATACACTTTTCTCAAGTAACGTAATTTTTGAGAATTGGCTGCTTTCGCTTGAAATAGTTTGCGGTCCATCTTCACTTGCCATACGTTAAAGAAGACAACAATGAGCAGAAACACACCCACTAAAACAAGAAACAGAGATTCTAGTTGACTTAAAATATTGATATATAAAACAACTCCTAGAAATGAACTACATAATTCAATGATTTCCGTTACTAATCGGCCAAATAGGGTCGTATTGTTATCAGTCAATTCACTGGCATTGTTGTATCTCTCCTGCGCTTCTTTTCCTATAATGAGCGGATAATCCAGCTTCAAATACTTCGTTTCAATTTTATTTCTCATAAAATCTCTAAAATGATTCATGTTCTCTTCCTGGTATAGCATAAAATAATAGTTGCCCATTTGAGCGATTCCTATAGGAACGATTAACAAAAGCAATCTTAACAAGTAGTCTCCAATAGAAATACCTTCCAGAAGCCATTGGATAACAAATGCTGATAAAAGTAATTGCAGCAATGGCAAGGCTACATTAAATACAGTTGCAAACATAATGGCTAACAAAATGGTAGGCTTAAACTCATACAGCTCTTTAATTAAAAGTTTTGAATGTCTTATCTTTTCCTTCATCTCTATCACCTCACAGCTATCTTACCTAAAAAAATACACTTCTTTGCCAGAAGTGTATGAGTGGTTCTAATTGTGTTACGAATGGTTGTTTAAAGGGAGGGTGACTTCTGTTGCAAACACCCCTTCTTCCCACTTACGGTTCACTATTCCTTGGTACTTATTAACAGCCTGGTCAATTCGCAATAGGCCATAGCCCCGTCTGTTTACACCTTTTAAGGAAAGGAAAGCAGGTTTAGGGTTTTCAGTCATGGTGTTCGTGACACTTATGTACAAGGTGTGTTTCATTGGGGCAATGTATAAACGGATAAACGTATCTTCGTTAGCTGGCCCTGATTTGGTTGTTGCTTCAATAGCGTTATTAAGTAGATTCCCTAAAATGACCGCTAAATCGACATGTTCGATAACTAGTTCTTTAGGCGCGATGGCTGTTGCATCCAGCTCCACTCCTTGATTCTTCGCAGCTGTCAGTTTTGTATTTACGATGGCATCGATCATCGTATTTCCTGTCTGAATAATCGTGTCCACCTGATTCAATTCATTGTTCAACTGCTTGATATAGGCATCCAAATCATCAAAGCGCCGGTCTCTCATCAATGTATTCATCACTTGAAGATGATTACGGTAATCATGACGGATTCCTCTCATCTGGTTGTAGATGGTCTCCACTTCCACGGCATACTGATCCAGTTCCTGTTCTTGAACACGGTAAAAATCAAGTGCTGTTTTCATTCTGTAAATCACTACGGCACAGATAATCAGTATACTCCCGACAATCATCAGCCATACCCCATTAGTCATCATAAAACACTGCCCCTTTGTTATGCGTGACGAACCGTTCTTGAACCTGTTTGACCAATCTTCTGGAAACTGGCACTACTGCTCCATTCGACAGTTCAATATCTGTTTTTAGCAGACGGTTCATGTGGCTGACATTGACTAGGTAACTCCTGTGAGTCTGTATAAAGTCGTCGCTAAGCTCTTCTGACAATTCTTTCAATGTCCGACTGACTGTTACTGGTCCATTCAAAGTATGTATCTCACATTCCCTCCGATTAACTTCCACGTAGAGAATATCATCTAATGCTAGTTTGATTACTTCTCCTTGAGACTCGAGGGTTACTTTTTCTACTACGGCCGGCTGTCGATCCAAATGCCTCTTAAGCACACGTTTGACCTTATCTAACTCGATCGGCTTTAATAGATAATCCAGCGCCTGCACATCATACCCTTGAACAGCATACTCAGCAAAAGCTGTAGCAAAGACTATAGTCAGGTCCTTATCCGTTTGCCTGATCTTTTTTGCTACTTCCAATCCATCCGTCTGATTCATTTCAATATCGAGAAAGACCATATCCAGATCGGGATGGTCTTCCAAAGCGAACAGAAAAGCTTCACCACTGGAAAAATCAATAAGACTAACAGATAAGCTCAACCTCGCTGCAGCCTCTTTAATTAGAGAGGTCATTGTATCAACTTGAATATCTTCGTCGTCAACTATAGCTATCTTTATATGATCTGCCATTGTTTCCCCTCCTGTCAACGGATGTTGTGTCCTGATATTATCTTATCATAATAAGTCCGTCTATGACTTTTCTAACCGTAAATCATCGTATATTTTAAGTCGAATTTTGGAACTAACTATTCTTAATATTTCATATAATAATGCATAAGACACATTCGCATTAGTATATATATTTCAACAATATATATATATTGACTTAATATATATATTTTAGTATGTTTAATATATAAATGGATAGGAGGGATACGATGTTTTATAATGATGGAGTGACCAATGTGGGAAGCTATAAACTGAGAAAATCCGGGAACAGCGACATTACTACAGTCCCAAAAGAAGTCAAAGATGCATTAGAACTGGAAACAGGCGATAAAATTGAATATATCGTAGACACTAAAGGTACCGTCACAATGAGAAAAAAAGTCGAAAAACATGATATCGATTCTTTGATAGAAGAAAGTGTGGCGCAATATCATGAATTACTTGAAGAACTGGTAGAGAAATGAAGAACTACTTAACAGCTGAAGACATCATAAAAATCAATGTGTACGTCATCAAGACTTTCTCTCCAAAAGAACCTATAGGAGTCAAAGATGCAAGTGCTCTTCAAATGTCTGTGACTCAACCTAAACAGGTAGTATTTGATAAAGAGCTCTATCCCGGCGTATTAGAAAAAGCCGCCATACTGGTCATCAATTTAACCAAACGACACCCATTCTATAATGGAAACAAGCGAACAGCATGGGTTGGAATGGACCTGTTTCTGAAAATAAATGGGTATCGGACAGCTTTTCCAACTAATGAGGGGGTCGACTTCATCCTGAAGATTACTACCTCTGATGATCCATTCGACGAACTGAAACAATTTACTGTAGACTATTTAAATGAGAGTGGCTACGTCACTAAAGATTGAATACAACCTAAGGACTATCTTCTCGGATGGTCCTTTTTATTTGTCTTTATGTATGATATAGTATACATTAAGTAAGGAATAGAAGACACTTTGGAGGATAACTATGGCAAAAAACTTGAAAATGAAGGCTGCGAGAGTCGCTCTGGACATGTCTCAGAAAGACCTGGCCGATGCAGTCGATGTGACGCGTCAGACTATCAGTGCGATTGAGCGGGGAGATTATAACCCGTCGATTAAACTGTGTATACGTATCTGTAAAGTACTAAATACCACACTTGATGAATTATTCTGGGAGGGATAAGATTAATGGGAAATTTTGATGAATATCAGAAATTACTGAGATACAAATATGGATCACAAGCTTTTATGATTTTGATTTCTTTGCAATTTATAAACTTCGGTCTCGGCTTATTTACAGACTTTCAATGGGGAGAAACTAGAGAAACTGAGTATATCCTGCTTATTTTTATCCCCATACTCTATTCTTTGGTCATGTATATTTACCACGGTGCCTACTTTCTCAAACATCAGAACGGGAAACTTTATTCTATTCTGTTCTTCATCATAGGTATACTCCTTATTTCTCAAGGATTTTCACCTTATGCAGACATTGTCTCAGATGGACTCGTGACTCTAAACGCCATAGGACCTGTGAGTGGTCTGATTTGGATATCAATATCACTTTCATATGTAGTGAGAAACTTGGTGGAAAAGCGAAAGGAAGCTGATGAAGAGGATTAAATGTTTATTGCAAGGAGTTAAAAAATTGTGCAGATAACTGTCTAAGAAAGGAAAATGTATATGAAAGAGTATGATGAGTATCAAAATTTCAAACGTTATAGAAACGGGTTTTATGCTCTCTGGATTCTGGTATCACTTTATATGGGTAATCTCGTTCTAACCGGCTTAACCGATATACAATGGGCAGAAACACACAGACTTGAGTCAACCATCATTATTGTATTTTCAGTAACATGCATGACAGTATTAAATGTGTATACAGGAGCTCACTTCGCAAAATGGGAAAATCCTATAATTATTTCAATCATCAGTATAATTTCAGGATTATTATTCATGAGTAGTTCCATTTTGTCCTATCAACCCATAATTGAAGATGGAAAATTGACCATGCACGCGACAAGCTTACTTGTCGGACTTAATTTCCTGGCTTTACCCGTCACTTACTTAGTCAGAATCAGTGTAGAAAAGATAAAAGATGCGAAAACGGGTGAAGAAGAGTAAACTGAGGAAGCAAATAATAGGAGTTTAAACTGGACCTGGGGATGACACTTTAATGACTGAATCAATTTTAGCAATCACTGGACCTACATCGGGGCTCGGTCGGGGAACTGTACTCGAGCTGGTAGACACGTTTGACCGGATAGTGCTCTTATGCCGGAATCTTGAAAAAGGCGCCCGTCTTAAAGACGACCTACTGGAGCTGAACGCAAATCTGTCAGTGGATATTGTTTGGTGCGACTTAAGTGATCTGTCCTCTGTCAATGATGCAGCTAAAACTATTAAAGACCGCTACGACCATATCGACTGTCTCATCAACAATGCTGGGATAGTCTCTACTAGCAGGCAGGAAAGTGTTGATGGATATGAACTGATGATGGCGACCAATTATTTAGGTCCGTTCCTTCTGACCCATCTCCTGCTTCCTCTGGTTATGAACAGCGAGCGGAAACAAGTCATTGTGGTATCCTCTGGCGCCTACAAATTTGCGCCAATGAAACAGCCATTTTTCAAACCTAAACGATTCAGTCCCATTACCGGTTATGGACGTTCCAAGCTCGGCAACCTTTACATGGCTCAGGAACTGCATGAAAAGTACTCACGTCAAGGTCTTAAGACAACGGCCGTTCATCCAGGTATGGTCTCAACCAATCTCGGGAAATCAAATGTCAGCAAAAAAGTCGCTGACGGCATCTTCAAGCTTCTCGATCCTTTCTTTGTGACCGTTGAAGAAGGTGCCCAGTCCGTCCTTGCAGCAGTTAAAAACCCGGACACCTATGCCGGTTTCTATTCTGAAGAAGGCAAGATTACTGTCGTTAAGAAACACGGGAACGATGTCGAGATGCGCCGAGCTTTCATTGATGCGACACTTGAAGAACTGGACATCCAGGCTTTATAAAATCGACTGGACCAGTTCTCTAAGTGTAGGCAGGACCTCCTGCTCAAACCATGGGTTGCGCTTCATCCAGCCGTAGTTCAGTGGACTGGGGTGAACCAGCGGGAGATACTCAGGCAGATACTGCTTATGATTTCGGACGGTTTCGGTCAGATTTTTCTCCCGCCGTGGCCCGAGGTAATGCTTCTGCGCATAGCCTCCTACTAATATAATCGTTTCAATATTCGGCATCTCCCTAAGAATAAGGGGGTGCCATTTTTCTGCAAATCCTTTACGCGGCGGCATGTCTCCCGATTTAGCCTTGCCCGGATAATAAAAATCCATTGGAAGATGAGCGATTTTAGACGTCTCATAGAACACTTCCCGTGAAATACCCATCCACTCACGCAGCCGGTCCCCGCTTAAATCGTTCCAGAACAGCTGCGACTCCTCTGCCTTCCTTCCAGGTGCCTGGCCGATGATAGCGATTCTCGCATCTTCTGTAGCTTTAAAAAGCGGCTCGATATCACGACTCGTATACCATTCATTCATCGGATCGGCTATGATCTGATGTCTGATCTGTTCGAATTCACTCATATGACTTAGAGGCTCCTTAATTTTTATTGACAAATTAAATGGCTGGTTTAGATTCTCAGATAATTATTTCAGCCCTTATACTTTTGAGAACACTGAAGTAAAAGCTTCTCATTACAAAACGTGCTACATTAGACTCTTCATCAGTATCCCAAAGTGCTCAACTCACTACCCAAGCGCAACATCTAAAGCCATCATGACTGTAAAACCGATCATCAGCCAGATCGCAGCTAAATCCTTGTTTCCATTTTCCTGAGAGCCCGGGATAACTTCTTCAGCTACAACAAAGACCATTGCGCCTGCTGCAAATGCCAGTGCATAGGGAAGCAGAGGTTGGATCAGTGATACGAGCCATAGACCCAGCAAAGCAGAGAGAGGTTCGACAAATCCTGAAAGCTGTCCATACCAGAAGGCGCGGCCGCGTGACATCCCTTCTCGTCTTAACGGCATCGACACAGATACTCCTTCAGGAAAATTCTGCAGTCCCATACCAATGGCCAGAGTGACGGCTCCGATGAGCTGTGACATATCGCCATTCAGCGCCATCGTTCCGAAAGCGACACCAATCGCAAAGCCTTCCGGAATGTTGTGTAGCATAATCGCCAGGACTAACAAGGTACTCCGTCTGTAACTGTCCGGATTTCTTCCTTCAGCTCCTCGCTTACCGGAATCTGAACCTGTCTGACTCAATGCCGGATTCAAGTGAGGCAATAATTTATCCACTCCCCATAAGAAAAACCCACCTATCATGAATCCAATGGCTGCAGGGATCCAGGAAGGCAGCGGACCGCTCTCTGCCATTTCGATAGCGGGATCCAGAAGTGACCAGAAACTCGCTGCGATCATTACCCCTCCGGCAAACCCTAGCATGGCGTCCATCACCCGCTGATTGACTCGTTTAGCTGTAAAGACCAGCGCTGCGCCTGCCGCAGTCATTCCCCATGTAAATAATGTTGCCAGCAGCGCCTGTATTGTTGGACTTAATTCCACAAACCAGTTCCACATCTTTATCTCTTCCTTTTCATCAGTTGTAATGGTCTTATTATACGCTTAATTTCTAAAAATTAGTATCCTTCTGCCTGTTTTAGGACTTCTCTGATTCTCAGTTGAACTACCCCCACTTTCGCTCACGCTTAGAAGTGGGAGATTCCTGGGAACAAAGTAGACTTGACACACTTGTTTAATAGAGTATCAGCGGTTGCTTTTATTTACCAGGCTACCCCCGTAGTCCCTACGGTTGGAGTGTGTTAGACAAACTGTAGTATTTTAATGCCTTCGTTTAAAATATTGATACTTGCATTGATATCTCTGTCATGATGCGCTTT
>NZ_BAAGIR010000085.1:0-8614 GCF_054658155.1 Alkalibacterium sp. m-11 | reverse complement strand
AAGCACTCAGTCGGGCACTCCGTGACCCAATCGTTTTAGCACAAGGACACTATCCGTTGATTAGCCTTACGCCAACCACTATTTCAGATACGTATCTAAAGTTGATGGACAGTTTAGATATGTCTGGCTTGACGACCCATATGCGATTATCAGAATTCAAGAAAGCCACTCAACTGGATATGAGTATTCACTATTAAATAAATGGACACCTTATCCATAAGAAATCAGGCTAGAAACAGCTTAACCAAGCTGTTTCTAGCCTGTTTAGTCTTCTTTAAGTGCGAAACTCAGGAGAATTCTTCTTCAGTAATCGAAAAGTTTCTTTCTTACACTATAAAAATGACCCTTTAAGCTTTGATTTGTTCATGTTTTATCAATTTAATTAAGCTTTGTTATAATTATAATTTAAATAAATAGCATATATTGTGATTAACTGAGCAATATAGTTCATATATAATAACAGTAAGGATTTAACAAGAAAGGAAGAAAAAACATGAAAGTAGTAGTTGTAACGAGCGACAAGACAGTTGAAGTGAAAGACAAGGATATCAGAGCGATTCGTTCAGGAGAAGCACTCGTTGATGTGGAATTTTGTGGTGTGTGCCACACCGATCTTCACGTTAAAAATGCAGACTTTGGTGACAAGACAGGCGTTACCCTCGGCCATGAAGGAATTGGTGTTGTCAGAGAAGTAGCAGATGATGTCACTAGTTTAAAAGTCGGTGACCGCGTCAGTATTGCCTGGTTCTTCGAAGGCTGCGGCCACTGTGAATACTGTGTAAACGGACGTGAAACGTTATGTCGTGAAGTAAAGAATGCCGGTTATTCTGTGGATGGCGCGATGGCCGAACAGTGTATTGTGACCGCTGACTATGCAGTAAAAGTTCCAGATGGCCTGGATCCTGCTGCTGCAAGTAGTGTGACCTGTGCAGGTGTGACAACTTATAAGGCTATAAAAGAGTCTAAAATCAAACCGGGCCAGTGGATTGCGATTTACGGCCTGGGTGGTCTGGGCAACCTTGCTCTGCAGTATGCCAAAAATGTCTTCAATGCTAAAGTCGTAGCGATCGATGTCAACGACACACAGCTTGATTTTGCTAGAGAAGTGGGTGCAGATCTGATCCTCAACCCGACAAAAGAAAATGCTGAACAAGTTATGCAGGAAAAAATTGGTGGAGCCCATGCAGCTATAGTAACAGCTGTAGCAAAATCCGCCTTCAACTCTGCCATTGACTGTGTTCGTGCAGGTGGTGTTGTCGTCGCAGTCGGACTCCCACCGGAAGCCATGGACTTGAGCATCCCTCGTCTCGTACTGGATGGAATAGAAGTCGTCGGCTCTTTAGTCGGTACCCGTGAAGACCTGCGTGAAGCATTTGACTTTGCAGCTGAAGGACTGGTCGTCCCCAAAGTTGAAAAACGCCCGATCGAAGACATTAATGATATCTTCGATGAAATGATAGAAGGTAAATTCAAAGGCCGGATGGTCATTGATATGAATATGTAACTATAAACTTATGCAAAAGGGCTGTTCTGACAACACATTCAGAACAGCCTTACTTTTTTCACAGCATTATCGCTGTCCATGGGTATTAAGAACCTATCAGATTATCAGTTGCCTGTTATGTATAAAAAAGACCCTCACAGCTATAGTGACCTTTAAAAGTTAGAACCGAAAAATCTAACCTTTTGGGGTTGCACACAGCTGAGGGTCTTTACTTTATTCATTTAATTGATGGAATACGCTTTGCTTTCTTCAAGAAAAGCAGCTCGGTCTTTTTCAGGGACCATTGACCCGCCTGTTGCCCAGGCAATATGAGTAGCCTGATCCATTTTATCAGACAGACCTGATGATTCGATGTAGCCCTTGCCATTATCAGTCGTCATCAGACGATAAGGCCCGACCAGTCCAGCGACTGCAGCCGGCTCGAGGAAAATCGATTCAGTGTCATACAGACTGGAAAGCAGCCCTTTGAACACACCTTCCTGCACAGAGTATCCGCCGCTGAAGAACGTTCTCATCAGTTTAGCAACTAAGCCTGATGTACGTGGAACAGCCAGACCATCGGCGATAGTCAGTCCACCTAGATGGAAGTCAAAGACGGATACATCATCATACTTTTCAGTCATCAACCCGACAAGCATGCTCGGCATTTTGGTCGGTTCTGCGAAGAAGCAATGCACATGTTCTCCGAAAGCCTGCTTAAGACCAAACGTGATCCCACCTGGAGACCCACCAATTCCACAAGGCAGATAGACGAACAACGGGTGGTCAGCATCAACAGTGATTCCCTCACGCTCAAGCTGTTTCTTCATTCGGTAGCCGCCTACTGTGTAACCTAAGAAAAGCTCCACTGAATGCTCGTCATCTACAAAATAGCTGTTAGGATTCGCATCAGATTCAGCGCGACCATTTTCTACAGCTTTGGAGAAATCTGTGTCGTGCTCGATAACTTCGACACCTTTGTCTCTTAAATAATCTTTCTTCCACTGCTTGGCTTCTACGGACATATGGACCGTTACGTTAAATCCAAGTTTACGCGCCATCGTCCCTACGCTGATCCCCAGATTTCCTGTTGTTCCTACAGCAATATGGTAGGCGGAGAAAAATTCATTAAATGCTTCACTTGCAAATACAGCATAGTCTTCTTCGGTACTTTCGAGCATTCCTTTTTCAAGCGCAAGATTTTCTGCATGCTTCAGCACTTCATAAATCGCACCACGTGCCTTGATCGTTCCTGATATAGGCAGCAGATCATCACGTTTAAGTAACAATTTGCCGCCTAGAGTCGTTTCAAGTGTGTCATTCAAGTAGTTCTTCATGTCTGAAATTTCTGACACCGGTGATTCTATTATCCCATCAGTGGCTTCAGTTTCCGGGAAAGCTACACGGATGAAAGCTGCAAATCTCTGCAGACGTGCCTCCGCATCCTCAATATCGGCCACCGAGTACTTAGTCTGTTTCGTTGCTTCTTCAACAGGGAGATACATTGAATTGTTCCAAAAGATTTCTTCACTGCTTCTGATGTCAGTCAGTAAAGGGTTTGATGCAATAAGTTGTTCTATATCTGTCATAATTGTTCCTGCTTCCTTTCATAAAAAAACTTCTCTGATTCATTCAAGCTCGTTTATTATAGCATATTCAACCTGATGAAAAAACCTTAAGGACGGCCTTCGCATCATAAGATAAGAAGGCTTTTACTATTCTGTAAATAAATCGTCACGCTTAAGGGCTTATTATGCGGTAGCCCGTTTTCAGGATTTGTTCGCCAAGTAGTCAGTGATCAGTTCCAGAAAGTCCTCACCGTATTTTTCCAGCTTCGCCTCTCCCACTCCATGAACGGAAAGGAAATCTGCTGGTGTCTGTGGGAATACGGCCGCCATACTCATCAATGCCTTATCTGTAAACACAACAAACGGGGGTTTCCCGATTTCCGCAGCAATGTCTTTGCGTAACGCTCTAAGTTGCTCGAATAGCGTTTCATCGTATTCTTCTACAGCAGCTTGCTTGGTATTGGTTCGCTCAGCCTTCTGGTGTCTTGTCATTAACAGCTGGCTGCGGGCATGTAGCAGATCCACAGACTTCTCCGTGAATTTCAGGATCGGATACTGGTCCCCTCCCACGTGAAGAAACTGCTCGCTCACCATAAGCGCAATGATGTCCTTGATTTCCTGATCAGCTGATTCTTTCATGATGCCGTAAGTCGAAAGGTCATCGAACCCCTGCGCTCTGATTCTCGCATTATCTTTCCCTCTCAAAACATCCGTCACGAGTCCCATCCCGTACTGCTGATTCATTCTGTAGATGCAAGACAAAATTTTCTGGCAGGCTTTGGTCACATCGACAAGTTCCGTTTCTCCATTACAGTTCGAGCAGTTGTCACATGTCTCAAACTGCGGTGTTTCATCAAAGTAGTCCAGAATGATCTTGCGGAGACACTGGCCCGTTTTGCAATAAGAAATGATCGTATTCAGATTCTTCTTTGCATACGGGTGATTCCCCTGTTCAATCAGTAGATTATTCGTAATGATGTCCTGACTCGAATAGAACAGGACCGCTTCAGCAGGTGCTCCATCTCGTCCGGCACGACCGGCTTCCTGATAGTAACTTTCCATATCAAGCGGCATATTGTAATGGATAACGCGACGCACATTACTTTTGTCGATGCCCATTCCAAAGGCATTTGTCGCAACTATGATCGGGGTCTTATCATACAAAAAGTCTTCCTGATACCGGGTTCGCTCTTCTGGAGTCAGTCCGGCATGATAATACCCGACACCGTACCCCTTTTTCTTTAGAAACGCATGGACCCGTTCTACATTCTTTCTGGTGTTGCAGTAAATTACACTGGATTCTTTATCTTTAAGCAGATCAAGCAGCTTCTGCTGTTTTTTCTTGGGGTGCACAATGGAAAATGTTAGGTTTGGTCGGTCAAAACTGGCTGTAAAGGCGTAAGGATCGTCCAGTTCCAGTTTTTCCGCAATATCTTCTCTGACTTTCTGAGTTGCCGTGGCAGTAAAGGCAGCAAAAGGCGGATACGTCGAACAGTATGCCCGGACTTTTGGAATCGCCTGATAACTTGGACGGAAATCATGTCCCCACTGTGAAATACAGTGAGCTTCATCTACAGCAATCAGATTGATGTTCATCTGACTCAGACGGCTCAGAAAATAATCGTTTTCCAGTCGTTCAGGAGACACATAAAGCAGATCGACCTCGCTTCTGATTGCCTGTCTGATAATCTCGTTCTGCTGATCAAGAGAGAGCTGGCTGGTCAAAAATCCTGCCCGGATGCCCATTGAAAGCAGCCCATCCACCTGGTCTTTCATCAGAGAAATAAGTGGAGAGATAACGAGCGTCAAGCCGTCCATTTCGACAGCAGGAATCTGGTAGCATAGTGATTTCCCTCCACCAGTCGGCATGATTCCCATGACATCCCGACCGCTCATGATCGCTTCAATGATTCCCTGCTGACCGGGGCGGAAAGAGGTATAGCCATAGTATTGCTTGAGTGTTTGATTAATTGTGTTCACTGTATCGCTCCTAACCATTCAGTTGTGTCACTGTGCATAAACAGACTGATCTATTCTAACATAATAACAGCAGGCCTCAAAGGTCTCATCAAGTGTTCTACGTATATATTATCTTTTCATGCTAAGACTCATTATTTTAATCTCCTCTCATCAACTTCTATTCGCAAAATTCAAGAAAACTCGTTATACTTAGCGTATTGAACACATTCAGGAGGAGTAGAAATGCAGAAGTATCCCGTAGCTGATATCCTTGATGTCTGCGTCGAAGCCGGGCGAGTTATGCTCGAAAATGGGGCTGAAACGTACAGAGTTGAAGATACCCTTTACCGTATAGCGAAAAGTTACAACCTTGTCTACATTAATGTTTTCGTTGTGCCCACAGCACTTATACTGACCGTACAAGGTGAAGATGGCCAGGACCATACTGAACTTCTGAGAATGACTGATCGACAGACAAATCTTGAAAAGGTCTCGATGGTAAATGATCTGTCCAGACAGCTGGCTCAGCGTGCACTGGCTCCAGACAAAGTTAAACTTAAATTGACCAATATAAAAAATACGCCACGAAATTTTTCAACCTTGCAGCGCAACCTGGCTATTGCATTTGCCTGTGGCAGCTTTCCACTTCTGTTCGGCGGAACCTATGACGATATGCTTCCCGCCTTTATCGCAGGCGGACTGGGACATATCCTGTTCGAAGTGATCAACGACTGGACGAATGTCAGCTTCTTTGCTGAAATGGTGGCATCATTTTTCATTGGGCTGCTGGCTCTGCTCTTTACGACCTCAGGTTTTGGAGATGATGTCAATATCATTATCATCGGCAGTGTCATGTCTCTTGTTCCCGGTATGGCTATCACAAACAGCTTCAGAGATCTGATGGCCGGTCATCTCCTCGCTGGAGTGGCTGTACTTGCCAAAGCCTTTTTGACCGCCGGAGCTATAGGCATAGGGATCGCAATGGTCTTGACATTTTTATAACAGATAAGGAGTTTTCAGATGAATTTGAATCATTTAACCTACTTTATAGCTGCACTTGTCGCCACATTTGGTTTTGGTGTGCTCTACAATGTTCCAACACGAACCTTATTTGCTTCCAGTTTTGCAGGAGCGATCGGCTGGATCGTCTATTATATCCTGTCTTTCCAGCTAGAACTCGACTTATTTGTAGGTGTCGGCGTAGCAGCTTTTTTAGTGGCCTATTTCAGCCAATGGTATGCTAGACATTTTAAAATGCCAGTAATCGTCTTTGCTATCCCCGGAATTATCCCTCTTGTTCCAGGAGGTTCTGCCTACAATATGATGCGAGCATTTATCGAGGGCAGCTCAGAAATGGCGCTCATGTACGCCACGGAAACCTTTCTGATTTCAGGTGCGATTGCTTTAGGCCTTTCGGTAAACAGTGGACTGTTCCAGGTCTTTTCTAGTCAGGCATTTGAAAAACGCGACAAACGGTACCTCCCTTAACACCCACCTATACTCCAGTAAGCACATATCACTTTTAAAATACACTTAAAAACCGGGAACTTCTCAAGTAACAAGTGAGAGGCTCCCGGTTTTTTAGTTTAATGTCTTTTTTTATTCGTCTAATGTCAGTGATTAGAACCCGCTGACGTAGTTCAGTGGATTGACAGGTTGGCCATTTTTATGAATTTCAAAGTGAAGGTGGACACCTGTTGAATCTCCAGTCGTCCCCATCGTACCGATTCTCTGTCCTTGAGACACTGACTGACCTCTTGATACCAGCATGTTCGGCTGCAAGTGAGCGTACCGGCTTGCGTATCCGCCACCGTGGTCGATGTCAATATAGTAGCCTAGTGCTCTGTTGAATCCCGCTGTTCTGACTGTTCCAGAACGTGTCGCAGTGATTGCTCCACTACCGGCAATGTCGATTCCACTGTGGAATCTGCGTGTTCTGAAAATCGGGTGGATTCTGAACCCAAATGGTGAAGTCAGACGTCCGCTTGCCGGTCTGCTCCAGCTTACGCTTGATGGCGTACTGCTTGAGCTTGGACTTGGACTAGAACTCGATCCACCACTTTGAGATGAAGTGGCTGCGGCTGCTTCCTGTTCTCTTCTTTGGGCTGCAGCTCTTGCTTCTGCTTCAGCCTGACGACGCGCTTCATCTTCACGTTGTTGAGCCGCTGCTCGCTGACGCGCTTCATCTTCACGTTGTTGAGCCGCTGCTCGCTGACGCGCTTCTTCTTCACGTTGCTGAGCCGCTGCTTGTTGACGGGCTTCTTCTTCACGCTGTTGAGGGGCTGCATGCTCGCTAGACTCGGCTTCACGGCGTTCTGCCGCTGCCTGTTCACGAGATTCGGCTTCACCACGCTCTGCCGCTGCCTGCTGACTCGCTTCTTCTTCGGCACGTGCTTGTTCTTCATGCTCTGCTTCCAGTCTAGCTGCTTCAGCGATTGCCTGACGTTCAGCTTCTTCTTCTGCTCTGCGACGCTCTTCTTCTTCACGTCTGCGTTGCTCTTCAAGACGACGTTCTTCTTCAGACTGAATTTCAGAAGACAAGGTCATCGCCTGTTGCGCCAGAACGTACTGTTCACTGATAAATGATTCTTTCTCTTTTTCATTCATTTCATACAATTCAGCGACGTGCATAATTTCATCATCGAGCGCCACCTGCTGAGAACTCAACTGTTCACGAGTTGCTTCCATTTCGTTAAGTGTATTCTGTACTTCTACTCGCTCAGCTTGTACCTGCTCTTCAGATTCTTTTACAAGCTGCTGGTCACGAATCTGGTCTTCAATAATAGAACGGTTAGCAGATACTAACTGGCTGACAATACCCATACGACTGATCAGATCTGACCAATTTTCTGCTGACAGAATGATATGTATGATTCTCGTCGGGTTCCACTGGGTTTGTGTGGAACGAGCTTGCTGCATTAGTTTTTCGTTACGCTGTTCAATCAGTACATTTAAGTGATCAATCTGTTCATTTAAACGATCAATTTCTTTATTTGCAGCATCCAGACGATCATTCTGGTCAATCAGATCTTCTGTCAATTCTGAAATGCTGATTTGAAGTGCCTGAATACTCGCTTCAAGTTCTTCTCTTTCGCGAGCCAGCTCTTCCATTTCCTGTTCAGTGTTTTCAATGTTACCGTCTAATTCACCTGAACGATTTTCAACTTCTTCTTTTTCTTGTTTTAATTCATCAAGCAAGTTTTCAGCCTGGACCGGTGAGCCGACAATAGGGAACGAACCAGCGAGCATGACAGAGGCTAATAAGCCAAGTGTAAACTTCTTCTTCAAAATAGTTCCTCCTAAATTCAAAATAGTCTCGTTTAATATGATAAAATTATCATAATCAACAAGTTCATGTTTAATCGCTTTTGTTTTTTAAGCTAAACTTATAATAGCATCAAACTGAATTATGTTAAACTACATGATGATTACAGTTATATTACACTTGTATTTAGTCAAAATTCTGACAAATTATACACTCAAGTTTTGCAGTTGAATATCCAGGTTTAACCCTTGCGGTTATTGAAACTTCTTATAAATAATTATCAAAAAACACACAAAAAGACACCTCTCTTTGGTAAAATGTAGTCACCATAACAACATT
>NZ_BAAGIR010000084.1:0-8866 GCF_054658155.1 Alkalibacterium sp. m-11 | reverse complement strand
TAAAACCTCTTCAGAAAAGGATTATGAAAGATTTCGACTTATCAAAAATGATTGTGATTACTGACGCTGGTCTCTCTTCTGCAGATAACCGAAAATACAACACATTAGGACAAAGAGGGTTTGTGACCACTCAATCTATAAAAATGCTTCCAAAGCATTTAAAAGCCTTTGCTTTAGATAAAACGGGCTGGAAACTTACCCATACAACGGGGAAAAATCGACTCAAAGAGTATGATTTATCCACTTTAGATCCAAAGAAATATGCGGAGAATACTTTCTATAAAGAACGTTGGATTAATGAAAAAGGGCTTGAACAACGTTTAATCATTACTTTTTCTTTTAAATATCAAAGCTATCATCAAAAGATTCGGGAAGGCCAGATTGAACGAGCCCTAAAAAAAATTGATAATCCTAGTCAGTTGAAAAAGAAAAGAGCAAATGATCCTAACCGATTTATTGAATCAGTAAGCTTTACTAAAAATGGCGAAGTAGCTAAAAAGACGCACTATACACTAAATAGTGAACAAATAGAGAAAGAAGCTCAGTATGATGGGCTTTATGGGGTGTGTACTAATGTTCATTCTACTCCAGAAGAAATTGTGGCGATTAATCAAAGACGATGGGAAATTGAAGAAACATTTCGAATTATGAAAAGTGAAATGAAATCACGTCCTGTATACCTTCAAAAAGATGAACGCATTCAAGCTCACTTCTTGACCTGTTTTCTCTCTTTATTAATCTTTCGTATCTTGGAAAAGAAATTAGGAGAAACCTTTACATGTCCAGAAATTATCGAAACGCTAAAGAAAATGAGGGTGTATGATGCGAAAGGACACGGTTATATCCCAACGTACATGCGGACTCATTTAACTGATCATTTACATGAAACCTTTGGGTTTCGGACAGATACAGAAATTGTGAGCAACAAAATAATAAAAAAAATTATTAAAGATACAAAAATAGCAAAATAGTACCCTATTTTGAGCATTTTTAAACCCCGGTAAATCCCTTAGTGTAGGGATTTATCGGGGTTTTGGGTGTTAAAGATGAGAGAATGACATTAACCACTTCAAGCTATCGCTTGACCGAAATTCATCTCCCACTTTCACTGGTGCTTCGCACCCATACGCTTAGAAGTGGGAGACTTCTTTCGGAATTACGTTAAACAGTTTAATGTCGGTGAAGCATATCAGACATTGAAGGTGGAGAAAAAGTTGAGGCTGATTCTAGATGACATTTTTCGGATGCGAAAAATAACCGCTTATTGTAAGGAGTCAATGCAATTTGATTGGTAACTCCTGAAGATTAACAACTAATCTTCAGGAGTAGCTAGAAATAATGGTCTTACTTCTTCAGAAAACTCATTATCTTAAGAAGTTTACAGAAAAATTAATACAACTTCCTTAGATAATGCTGATTCAAGTCAATAATTGTGAGTACTGGATAGAAATGTGCATTTTCAATTCTATAGAAGAAGATACTGATGCTTATTCAGATTGGTTGAGCAATAAAAAACTGCGTCCATACATTATTTTAAATAAAAAAAGAACCCTGCAGCCAGAAGAAACGTTGACATGGCTCATGAATCTGAAAGTTCCACAAGCTAATGGAAAAGTGGTTTAAAAGTAGTGGTATTGCCCAAATTTGTATACAAATAAGTCTGAATAAGAGAGACTAAAAATAACATTAGAAACAGCTTTAGTGTTTCCAAAAAAAATATTCAGGAGGAACGATAAATGCTCATTCACACCACGAATAAATTCATTACAGAGATTGAAAAGGCAAAAGGAACGGCTATTCCAATGGGTACGCATGAAAGCAGCGGAAGTTCATGGGTAGCTCATGTCGTTATTTTAAATAGAAGAAAAGCTCAAGTGCTTATGCATTCTGAAACCTTACTCACGCTGGTAGCTTGGCCTCTCAAAAAAGAGGAACTGAGTAAGATCGAGAGAATTATTGATTATGTCAGACACAATTACTTTGATTATTTAGGTCTTAACTGGGTAAAGCAGATGGAGATAGAGGACGAAATAGAGAGTCGGGATATTACCTTTATAAAAGAAGAGAATCCGGGGCTTGTGAGTTACTTAGAAGATACAGTAGATTTTTTGAAATCAGCAGTTAGAGTATATGATGATGAAACCACATTGCAGTTGAAATTAATGGAAAAAGTGAATAACCGATCGCTCACTTATCCTGATGGGTCAACAGATACACCTTTAAATAAATGGGAAAACTTTTTAAGCAATAACGGTTTAGGTGAGAACCTTATTTTCACACCGCCAGTTGTAGAATTAAAGGTGAGTCTTAAATTAGATACGGATCCAGATGTCATTAGAAAACTGCATATTCCTATGACTTATACATTTAATCAGCTGCATGATATTCTACAAGAAGCGTTTATGTGGGACGATTATCACCTGCATCAGTTTGTTTTTGATAGACCGAATGACATGTCCGTTTGTTTAGTAGATGATGATGAGTCTTTTGGGTATAAAGAAAGATTTCAAATTATGAAGTACGATAAAGATGTGCAGTTGATTGAATACCTTCGTTCAGGAGACGTTTTTACTTATGAATACGATTTTGGCGATGATTGGATACATGAGATTGAAGTGACTGAAATTATTGAAAATGCCACTCTTCGCACAGCACGTGTAGTAGAAATGAAAGGCGATCCGGTACCTGAAAATGTAGGAGGAACTGGCGGGTACGTAGAATTCAAACGGGTCATGTCCGATCCTACCGATGAACAATACGACCACTTTTCGCTTTGGAGTGAGAGATACAGAAATCGATTATCTATCCATTCGATGGATTGGATAAATAGAAGTATAGATAGATTTTGATTATCTTATAAATGTGAAATTGATTCTTTCTCTAAGAATATTGGACAAATAAAGTTAGTGATGCCTGAACCAAAAAAATCGATTTATTAGAAATAGAAGCTTTAACTATTCTTATTGATACAACTTTTTTAGCGGATTTGTTTTGCTTTGAAATAGAGTACTTTGATTCATTTAAGCGCAGTTATACCAGCTATAAATTAGAAAATAAGAACATCCTTCGTCTTCGAGATGGAAGTCAATAAAAATATACAAGCAGTAGCTGAAATGTTAGGAAAAATGAAACCTGATAGAGTCAAAAAGCAAACCTTCTAAGTAGGGTTTGCTTTTTTTAAACCGCACTGGTAGGAAGTATTTACTCCAGCTCTTTATTCTTAAAGAATAATTATATCCTGAATTCCCGGATTGTGTAACGAGAAACTACGAAATTCCGCGCAAATAATGTAAAGTTACGTCGTTACAATTTTTAAAAGTATAACGATGTATTCTTAAAAAAATCACGGCCAGACCTTGATATTACAGCATTTATAAATTGACCTAGTTATAAATTATGGGAACTTAGGTTATATATAAAAATTCGATATTAAACCTTATAAGAGTATAACGCTACTATATAGAAAATGATTCAGGAAATTTGTATACATATAATCGTGAATATGCTACAATAAAAACAGATAAGGAACGTACGTTCTGTATGTCTGTCGGTGTCTATATACGTTTCAAACAAGAAGATAAAAAGTTGACAATAGGACTAAAATAGATTATAATTTAGATAATCTTAATGAAGGGCTGAAGTTCAGCCGACCAAAAGGAGTCCTGTAAAAAGGACTCCTTTTGTGTTTTAGGAGGAAAATAATATGGGTGAAAAACCGTTCAAAACGATTAAAGAACAAATAAATATTTTAAAAGATAGAGGTCTCATCTTTCTTTCTGAAGAACATGCAGAAAGTGAGCTTCTTAGATATGGTTACTATGAAATTATCAATGGTTACAAAGATTCGTTCCTAGAAGAAGCAAGCCTGTCTGCTAATGAAAGATACATAGACGGAACGACCTTTGAACAAATTTTTGCTTTATTTCAATTTGACAAAAATTTGCAGCACTCTATCTTTAAAGCAACTATCGAATTTGAACGGATTATTAAAACAGCGATTAGTTATGTGATTAGTGAGAAATATGGATCTAACCAGAGAAACTATTTAATTCGAGAAAATTATAAGAATGGCAGACGAAGTTATTATCAAGGAAAAAGCGAATATGAAATTGATCAGCTGTTTAGAAAGTTTAACGTAATTCCGAAAGAAGTCTCCCCCTTCTAAACGCATGGGTGCGAAGCACCAGTGAAACTGGGAGATGAATGTCGATCAAGCGATAGCTTGAGGTGGTTAATCTGTCCTTTATGGCGTATACTATAATCAGTAGTAATCAACAAAAAGGGAGTGACCACAGTGGAATTGGATGACAATAATCATTCAGTCTTCTTGATGTATTACCATCTGGTTTTAGTTGTGAAATACCGAAGAAAAGTCATCACCCCCTCTGTTTCGGATTATGCAAAAGATATGTTTCTAAGAATTAGCACAACATACAACATCACCCTTATTGAGTGGAACGTTGAAAGAGACCACATTCATATCCTGTTCAAAGCCCAGCCTAATACAGAATTATCCAAATTCATCAATGCCTACAAAAGTGCCAGCTCTCGACTCATAAAAAAGAACTTCCCAGAAGTGAAGCGGAAATTATGGAAAGAAATGTTCTGGTCGAGAAGCTTCTGTCTAATGACAACAGGCGGTGCTCCAATTGAAGTCATCAAAAAATATATCGAAAACCAGGGCGAAGTGAGGTGAAGAATATGTTAAAAGCTTATAAGTATCGGCTCTACCCAAATGAAGAACAAAAAAACTATTTTGCGAACTGTTTTGGTTGTGCCCGCTTCATTTATAACCAAATGCTTAGCGACAAGATCGACCACTATAAAGAGACGAAACAAATGCTCAACAATACGCCCGCTCAGTACAAAGAAGAGTTTCCTTTTATGAAAGCGGTTGATAGTCTGGCTTTGGCGAACGCTCAGCAGAATTTGGAACGAGCCTACAAAAATTTCTTCCGGGATAAATCCATTGGATTTCCAAAATTCAAATCCAAACACCGTTCAAAAGCGAGTTATACCACCAACAATCAAGGGGGAAATATCCGAATTGAAGATGGTAAGATCAAACTGCCTAAAATCGGATGTGTAACGCTTGTCCAGCATCGTACTTTTCAAGGCAAGATTAAATCATGTACGATATCAATGAATAAATCGGGAAAATATTTTATATCCATTCTTGTGGAATCAGCGGACGAAACGCCCCAATTAGTTGAACGGAAGATCGGGATTGATTTGGGTATTTCGGATTTTGCGATCACCACCAATGATTTAGGTGAGACAGAGAAGCACAAAAACCCAAAGCATTTGTATAAATCTGAAAAGAAACTCAAAAAAGCTCAGCGTTCTTTATCTCGCAAACAAAAAGGTGGAAAGAATCGCAATAAAGCCCGCTTGAAGGTAGCAAAAAAGCACGAAAAGATTGCCAATCAACGGAAAGATTTCTTGCACAAGTTGACGAAAAAGATAACGGACGAAAACCAAGTCATCGTTATCGAAACGTTGTCCAGCAAGAATCTGATGAAGAATCATAAACTGGCAAAAAGCATTAGTGATGCAGGCTGGTATGAATTCGTCCGCCAATTGGAATATAAATCCAAGCAAAAAGGACGGACAATTATTAAAGCAGACAGGTTCTATCCGTCCAGTCAGATTTGTTCGAGTTGCGGACACCGAGACGGGGAAAAACCGCTCCAAATTCGGGTATGGCACTGCCCGACTTGCGGGGAATGCCTTGACAGAGATATCAATGCCAGCAAAAATCTCTTGGCGTTGGCCAAGTAAAAGAAAATCAATGAGGCAGGGACTGCCTTTTGAGCCTACCCCTATCCGATTCCTCTGTCTGTATGAAATCTGTGCAGACAAGAATGGAGTTCGTAGGAAGCCCCCACTTCAAAATCCAAAGGATTTAAGTGGCGAGTAGTTCACGAATGATAGATAGTTCAGATCCTTATGTATATATTAAAGTAGGTTTGGAATTTGAAATTGAAAAGTACAATGTAATTTATCCGAATGAACTAGATAAACTACTGAAGTTAATGTGTATAGATAGATATAACATGATGAAAGTCGGTATACAACTTCCTGACCATGATTAAATCCTAAGGAGACCATTATGGATTACACAACCTTTATGAAAGCTATTGATAAACAAATAAAAAATATGGATGAACAAATGCTTCGTTCATGGATAAGAGACTATGCTCGGAAACTGCCAGAAAATAGCAGATATCATTTTTTAGAGCAATTCAATGAATCGGAATTTGAAGACAAACGGGTAATAGCCACACAGATAGAACATTTTGAAGAGTGGATTAATAGTGTTCGTTCTGAGGAAGTGTTTGTCTATCTTGTGTTAAATGAGTACTATGATGACTGGCACGATGAACCAGATGATGAATTCATTGATGTAAAGGACCCACTAGATGTCTTTGTAGGGTTTAAAGAGGCATGTCAGTTAGCAGAGAATTTAATAGAAAAAGAGATGTATCAGGAAGCAAATGAGTTGTTAGTTAACTTAATCTCAATTGATATTTTTGCATTAGCTGTTCTTGAAGACCAGTATGATGATATCCATTATGACACTACTTTTGAAAATGTAGAATTATTCGATCAGACATATACTGACCGGGATTTTTTTATTCGCTTGTGGCTGTATGCTATAGCAAGGGGTTATACAGGAGAAGAACGGTTGGAAAAGCTATACGAAGTAATGAAAGCGCACCATATTGTTGATATTGACAAGATGAAAACAGTCGGAAAAGAAGAAGTTAATACCGCTAGTTTTGTGGATGAGTGGATTGACTTCTTAATCAGACAATCGGGAAGACATGCATATGACTCATTGATACAGGTTTGTGCTTCATACAAAAATATAAACTTTTTAGAAGATAATATTGAACGTTTCGGTCTGCAGCATCCTCAACTTTATCTCAATTTGCTGGCTAATAAACTGGATCTTCTTTATATTGAAGAGCGGTTAAATGATGGGAGATTTGTTGCCTGGTTTAAACCAAATGAGGTAGAAGAAAAAGTAAGTCAACTATCCCAAAAAGAATGCGAAGACATTTTAGAATTCATCCATTTTGCTAGAGAGAATATGCCTGGGAAGTTGTTTATAAAGTCAGAAATAATGGAGGTTGGCTATACGATTGCGAGTCACTTAAACCATTCTTCTGACATGAAACGATTCAGACACTTAGCCTTTGTTAACCGTTCAAGTCCGATAAACTATTTGTATTTAAGACCTTATCTTAACCCTGGTGAAGAAGTAAAAAAGGTAATAGACTATTGGTCTAATGATGTAGCAAAAGAGACTAATCAAAAGAATTGGGATAATTATTTAACTGAAAACACATTGACCGAAAATGAATATAACAGTATTCCACTTTTTACTGGGGATGCTTTTTCGTTTTACATAAACTGTAAAGAAAATAAAACGATTCTTGGTTGGAGCTATGACAGTATTGGTCTAGCTATTCCATTATTTTTACTGCTGCTTAGACAAACGGACGAAGAGTCACCTGTTAAAGGAATAATGGAGGACGAGGTAAGGAGCCGTTTAGTGACTCATCCAAGAGATCGAATCATTTTTAACCGGCTGTTCAGACAGCTGACACACACAACGTCTCTTTCTGAAACCGAAAGAGAAGACATACTGAATTGGATTAAACAAACGCTAGATAGACGAACAGAGGCATTGCTGAGGGAGAAAGTTAGAAATAGCTACCATAAAGCAGCAGAACTAATCATCGCTTACGGAGAAGTCATCGAATCCATGGGTAATCCCGGAGCCAAAGAAACAATCGCAAATGACTATCTCAAAAAGTACAGCCGATTCAACCGCTTTAGAAAAGAAGTGAAAGAGTTGTTGTAGGATTTACAAAAAATCGAATAGCGAGAGGAACAGAAATAGAATTAATCGTGTTATTGTATAAACGAGTTTATAGAGTATGAGGTCACATTTTTGTCTAGCAGAAATATCTACATTTATTTTAGTAGTCATAGGCTGAAAGTAATTGTTCTCAAGAAAAAATAAACATATGATGTGCTAAGTGTAAAAATAAAATGTAAAACAGCAGACAAGACACAAAATGTCACACTTTGTGTCTTGTCTGCTGTTATTGATTATAATTAACTTTTTTAGAAGAAGTTTTGAATAACTTCGCTTATTTTCTCTATTAAATCTGATTTTAAATGTGTAAGTGGAGTTCCTATAACCCGGGAAGTGGGATCAATACTTCTTATCACTAGTGTTGCATAAAACTTAGAATAAATAGGTTTTATAGGTTGTTACTTTTATCACAAGTAGTTTTCGTTAAAATTTCCAAAAAAGTCAATTGCTGGCGCAAGGGATGACTTTTTCCAGAAATTTTTAGGGTTATTCAGTTGTGGATTAGTCTTTTTGTACTCTCTTTCACTTAACCAGGTGCGAACGATTCTTTGAAACACTCAAATGGTTCATACTGTAACGCTCTGATTTGTCTCAAAATAGTGAAGAGGGTTGATTTCAACCTTAATTCTAGTTTCATCAGTAACGTCAATAAGTAGACAATCATCGCAAGAATCACTTGATTCTCTACGCCTTGTTCAGACTGTGAATAGTACGTTTTAATGGTCAAATGTTGTTTGATGTGCTTGAAAAACAACTCGATCTGCCATCTTGATTGATACATCTTTCCGATAGCCTCTGCTGAAAGGTCCATTCGGTTCGTCAGGATACGTAGATTTGATTGATGCTTGCGTTCAATCGTTACTAAGCGAAACAAACCCGTCAGGT
The DNA here is from genome assembly GCF_054658155.1 of Alkalibacterium sp. m-11. Taxonomy (NCBI): domain Bacteria; kingdom Bacillati; phylum Bacillota; class Bacilli; order Lactobacillales; family Carnobacteriaceae; genus Alkalibacterium; species Alkalibacterium sp. m-11. Next base: position 90 of record NZ_BAAGIR010000084.1, on the reverse strand, counting down.
AGGTCGATTTTCCCAGCTGAACCAATTGATCACTGATAATCCCTGATTCATGAGACACTTCCAGGTGCGCTTGAACATGAACGGCTGTAT
>NZ_BAAGIR010000083.1:0-8895 GCF_054658155.1 Alkalibacterium sp. m-11 | reverse complement strand
TTTGATTCATAAGAAGACCTCTTTTCTGGATTTGTGGTTATCTCTAGATTAAGGGTCTTCTTTCTTTTTGTCTACTTTAATTTCTTGCCCTACTATTTTACTTTCCGACAACTATTTTACACATAGACTAAAATCTCCTCCCAGTTCGGGTTTATCTTCAGTTCCTCTTTATCTGACTTGATCATGCTCCAGAATTTTAGACAAACAATTATTAAAAAAACTACATGAGACTGTTGACGAATGTATGTTCGCACGATATACTAAAGGTAACATATGTTCGGGGAGGACGATCATGAGTAAATTAGCCATCGAAACACAGCATATTGTAGATGTTTTCAGGAAAGGATACGGCGCCCTGTTTTCTACCAGTTTATCTAAAGTACAGCCACAGATGCCCAAGAGTCAGTTGGGCTTATTCCTTAAACAGTCTGTGAAAAAGCAGCAGCGTATTATCATTCAGGTCAATCCTACTACTCATTCAGATCAGATCAACGAGTATATCGGGATTCCAGTATTTTCACCTCACTCAACTCAAATCATTATAAAAACTGCATCATCACGCACGACCTACTTAATCAATGCCAAAGATATCAGGCATATCAGATTAGCAAAATAAAAAACAGCTATGAGAGATAGTCCATCCATCTCCATAGCTGTTTTACTTTATCTGCTTACCCGACTTGCAGGATTCAGTTTTCTTTCAAGCCACGCCAGGACCAGATCGGCCACAACAGCCATCAGCGCAGTTGGAATCGCACCGGCCAGGATGATAGCTCCTCCTTGAGAAGCATTGACACCTCTTTGTATGATATCTCCAAGTCCTCCCGCACCAATAAATGTTCCTATAGCCGTTACCCCGATCGCCACAACCAGAGCATTCCTTAGACCGGCCATGATCACTGATAAAGCCATAGGCAGTTCAACTTTGTAAGTCTGCTGCCAGCGGGTCATGCCCATTCCCTTCGCCGCATCCATCAGCGCATTATCTACACTCTTCACACCCGCATATGTGTTTTTAACGATTGGAAGCAGCGAATATAGAAATACTGTAATAATTACTGTATTGACTCCTATCCCAAATCCTAGCATAAGAATCGACAGCATCGCCAGTGACGGTATTGTCTGTATGACGTTAGCTGCGCCGACGACCCAGTCAGCCAGCTTACTGTGTCTGGCTATATAAAATCCCAGAGGAATGGCAACAAGAGCTGCAAACAGCACACCGTAAATCGAGATGAGAAAGTGTCTGACAAACTGATCCCATAAATAGGGTCCGTTCTGCTGTACATAGTAAATCAGCTGCTGAACGATATTCATTTGTGATAATTCATCTAATCCTTCTATATTTAACATCTTATTCCCCTCCTGCTGGTTCGAGATAAGGTTCACTGTCTTCAAAATAATTATTGGCTTCAAGAAATTCTACAGCTACAGTTGCCGGCTCGATCAGATATTCATCGGCAATAAAGTTCATTTCCTGCATCTGCTCAGTTTCAATCATTCCCTCAAGTTTCAGAAGAATACCTTCAATTAAAGGGTATTCTTCAAGCGTATCATATAAAGCTGATGGACTTGCGTCATATGGAGGGAAGAAGTTGAGGTCGTCTTCAAGAAAGACCAGATCGTAACTGGCGATACGTCCGTCCGTTGAATATCCCAGGACGATATCCATATTACCTGATTGAACCGCATCGTACACCAAACCTATTTCCATAGGATAGACGGTGTCAAAGTCAAATTCATAAGTCTCAAGAAACGCCCGGTACCCGTCTCCTTCTCTTTCCATCCAGGAATTATCGACTCCAGCAGTCAGATCTCCAGCAATGGGCTCCAGATCACTTATTGTTTCGAGTCCATGCTCTTCTGCCAGTTCACTGGTTACGAGAAAGGCATAGGTGTTTTCAAATCCATATGATGGAAAATATCTCATATTATACTGTTCTCTAAATCCTTCTGTCACAGCCTCTCTGGCTTCATCAGGGTCCGTGATCGGATCCATCCCTAATTCGCCTGTCAGCGCAGTCCCTGTGTAGCTTGCAGCAGCTACATCCGCATCACCCTGGGCTAAAGCCTGTGTAACCATAGTGGACGATCCGAGGTTCTGAATAACATCAGCATTGATGTCTGAGTAATGATTGACCATCCCCTGAACAATGTAGCCTAAAATGACCATCTCAGTAGAAGACTGAGTAGCAATGGTAATATTCCCTTCTTCGGTCAGACCTGCTCCAAGGCCAGGAAGAGAACAAGCTGTCATCATTACTGCTGCAGAACTTAAAGCAGCAAGTTTCATATTTTTCTTAAACGTCATTATTATCAGCCTTTCTCTAGTCTATGACTTGGTTTCTAGGTGTAACCTTCTTCTCTACACGACCTAATACAAAATCTACGAGTAAAGCCAGTATGGTCACAGGAATCGTTCCTCCTATGATCAGCTCAGGAATATACAGGTTCAACCCATTAAAAATGAAATCTCCAAGTCCGCCTGCTCCGATATATGAAGCAAGAGCTGCCCAGGCAATAACGTATGTCCCTGAAAGTCTGATCCCCGCCATTATAACTGGGGCTGCCTGAGGGAGCTCCACCTTTCTGACCAGCTGTGATTCGGTCATTCCCATACCTCTAGCTGCGTCAACAAGGTCCGGATTCACACCCTTCATGCCTGTATACGTATTTCTGAGGATCGGAAGCAGAGAGTAAATGAACAGTGCCATGATAGCCGGAAACTGACCGATCCCAAGAAAAGGAATCATCAGTGCCAGCAGTGCCAGTGACGGGACAGTCTGAAGTATGGATGCCAGACCGATGAAAAACGTCGCCAGCTTATCCGTCCGTGTCAGCAGGATGCCGACTGGGACAGCTACGATCACCCCTAAACCTAATGCTACTATTGATATATATAAGTGCTCCCAGATCAGTCTCATCATCTGAGCACCATAGTTGTTAAAAAAATCGATCACTTAGGTCTCCTCCTATTCTGATTCTGAAAACTGGGTCGTCTCTAGAGGAATGCTTTCCACTTCTTCGTCATCTCCCCAGATTGTATCGTAGACGATATCTACCAGTGATGCCCGTGTAACAAGACCTTCCAGTTTCCCTTCTTCGCTGACAACAGGGATGTTCTTGTATCCACGCTTGAGCATCTTGTCTGCCACACTGCTCAGTAAGGTTCCGGATTTTACGTAATAGACATGAGACATAATGTCCTGCACTGTAGAGGCTGTCTTTCTATTTTTGTTGATTGCTTCGAAATCGACCAGCCCCTGAAGGACATTATCCATATCAGTCACAAATAACGTATCTACTCTTCTGTCTCTCATGACACGAATAGCTTCTCCCAGCGTAATATCCGATGTAACTGAAATGGGTGTCTTCACCATGACCTGATCGACCGTCTGCATGGTTGAACGCTGCTGCAGTCTGTCCTCACCCAGGAAGCTCTCGACAAATTCATTTGCAGGTTCGGCTAAAATATTGTCGGGTGTGTCATACTGAATGATTTTTCCTTCTGACATGATCGCAATCTTGTCTGCTAGCTTAAGTGCTTCGTCCATATCATGAGTAACGAATACGACTGTACGGCCCATCTCTTCCTGAAGGTGCTTGACCAGTTCTTGTAAAGCATCTCGAGTGATCGGATCCAGTGCACCGAACGGTTCATCCATTAGGATAATATCCTGATTAGCGGCAAGTGCTCGGATGACACCAATTCTCTGCTGTTGTCCGCCAGAAAGTTCCTGTGGGTAACGGTCAAGAAATTCAGGACCCATATCGACTCGCTTCAGTAGACGTTCTGCGGTCTCCTGCATTTTTTCTTTTTCCCATTTTAATAATTTTGGAACCATTACAATATTTTCGTATACTGTCATGTGAGGCATAAGGCCTGTCTGCTGGATAACATATCCGATTTTTCTCCTCAGCTGAACGGCATCTTCTTTTTTTATGTCTTTTCCGTCAATAAGAATCTCTCCGGATGTCGAATCAATCATCCGATTGATCATCCTCATGGTCGTCGTTTTCCCACTCCCAGACGTTCCGATCAGAACGACAAATTCTCCTCCGTTGATGGTAAACGATACATCGTCAACGGCCTTCGTTCCATCTCCGTATACTTTTGATACATTTTTGAACTCGATCATAATCGTATCTCCTCTACGTTTATTCTGCTATGGTCTGAGTTTTAACACATAAAAAAACTGTATGAATCCACAAAAGGAATAGACCTTCTTCTCTTCACACAGACACAGACACATAACTGGATTATGTACCAGCGGTTACCTCATTCATTTTTAATGATCCTGCCTAACCTTACTGGCTAATTAGTTTCTTCAAGCAAATACATGCAATTTACCCTACATATTTTTGCAATAAAAAGGTCCTTATTCATTATTACAGAAAGCTTAAACAATTGCAAATCATACGTTTTTAAGCCAGCTTCGTTGTGATGACCCATTGTAACCGCTTGTATAATTTTGCATATAAAAAAAGCATTTTATGATTTAATCATTATAATAGGATGAGACAGCATTAATTAAGGAATAAAAAAAACACGCCTGTTCAATATGCTGGACGTACCCTAAGGATTTCCACATGCAGTGAACAGACGTGAATGATAGTTATAGTATGGGTGAAAAAAGCCGGGAAAACTGCTGTTTGAAAATTTCCCATCTGGAATAATTTTTGATCATGTCTTCTGTCAGTAAATACGATTTCTTTTCATCCTCTTCAAAAAGTCTGACCTGTTTTTTGGCGAGGTAACGATCATAAATAAATGCATTGACTTCAAAATTCAGACGGAAACTTCTTATATCAAAATTTGCAGTCCCTACTGATAAAATCTCACCGTCTATCACAATAACTTTGGAATGAAGAAATCCATTGTCGTAAATATGAACTTCTGCCCCACTCTTTACCAGTTCTTCTGCGTAGCTTAGAGTGGCACGATAAATAAATGGATGATCCGGCTTGTTAGGTATCATCACTTTCACTTTGATGCCTGACAGGATGGCTATTTTGATTGTTTCCATCAATGCTTCATCAGGAATGAAATAAGGTGTCTGGATCAAAACGGATTCTTTAGCCATACTGATCATTTTGATGAACCCTTTCTTGATGGCATGCATCTCATTGTCCGGACCACTGGAAACGATCTGCATATCTGTAGACCCTTTTAGACTTGAAAACGGGAAATAAACTTCCCCATAGTTTACTTGCTTGTCTTTAGATGATGCGTTCCAGTCCATTAAAAATCGAGTCTGCAGAGTAAGCACACCATTTCCCTCTATTCTTAGATGGGTATCTCTCCAGTAGCCCATTTTTTCGTACATACCCAGATAATCATCGCCAACGTTAAATCCTCCAGTGTAGCCGACTTTTCCGTCAACCACTACGATTTTCCGGTGATTTCTATAGTTTAGACGCAGGTTGATCAGGAAAAATTTCGAGCCGAAAAACGGTTCAGCATGGCCGCCGTATGTTCTCAGTTTGTTGAAGAAATCTTTGCCCAGTACTCGGGCACCAACCGGGTCGTACAATACTTTGACCTCAACTCCCTGTTTCGCTTTTTCTTCTAGAGCCCTCAAGAGTCTCAGACCTATATTATCCCCTCTAAAGATATAATACGTCACATGAATATGATGCTCTGCTTTCTCAATATCTCTTATGAGCTGGTCGAATTTTTCCTCTCCATCACTTATAATTCTTACTTTATTGCCTTTTGTTAAAACAGCCTGATTACTTTCCAGAAATAAACGGACCATTTCAAATGTCTTATCCTGATAATTTGATTCAGGAACATCAAGGTTCTCTGATTCGATCAGACTCTTCTGTGACTCGACCAGCTGAGGCATCCCGATGCGGTCCTGACTTCGAAGATCAAAAATAGATTCCTTTGATATTTTTCTTCCTAAAAACAGATAGATCACAAATCCGAAACCTGGCAGCATCGTAATGACCAGCAGCCAGGCCCAGATCGCTGCGATGTCCCGTTCCTTTTCTTTAAACACAGTAAATATGGCTAAAGCCGAGTTCAGAAAAATAAACCCCCAGAAAATCGTGCTTAAAATCGTCATACAGGTCTCCTTCATACACTAAGGTAATGTTATTTATCTTAGTGTACATTAGCCTGTAACCTCCTGTCCACTATCTTAAGCCGGCAACAGTTATTTCCCTTTAGGAACAAAAATCAGTGGAGACCGGTCATACAGCATCAGCAATACGATCATGGTCACTAAGGCGGTCGAGATCATACTCAGACCGTTCATGACTAGAGAAAATGTAAAGGCACTGAGTCCCCATAAAGCATAGTCTCCCCAGAATATCCAGCCGGCTATAAAGTGCCAGAAATACCGAGCGGCAGCTCCAACTAGAACAGCAGCGACGATAGTCATGTTTACCCGTTTTCCTTTCTGGTTTCTGATCCCCTCAAGAATGTCTTTGGAGTAGAATCCGGCCAGCCCAATGCTCGCATAGGTGATTGTGTATTCAATAATGACTTGATACACATTCAGCATGTATACCGATCCTGTAACAAAATGAAGGATCCCCCATAAAAAACCGGCAAATATCCCTGGCCCCAAACCTCTTCTGATAGCGTAGAAAGTCAACGGAATCATGCCTAAGGAAACACTGAATGACGACCCTATTCCTGAGGGAATCCAGGAGAGCACCATCCCAAGTGCGGCAAATAAAGTCCCTTCAAGATAGATCCTCAACTGTCTGTTCTGCATAAAAAAATCTCCTCCTCTAGTTAGTTTACTGAACTAGGGAAGGAGATTATGACATTTATGAGAGCGCGCTTGTGCCTACTCTGATCTGTCGATCTCAGTTAAGTACTCTTCCTGCGCACGTATGAACGTACAGGTTCTAAGGGTCTGAACTCACAGTTCACTCTCAGCCAATATATTGACTCCCCTAGTACAGTATCTGATATTTAATTATATACAAAATAATTATCTCGTAAAGCGTCTGTTCTGATTGACTTCCATAATTACTGGAAGAATGATCGGTCTTCTCTTCGTTTTCTTGAACAGGTGGTTATTCAGGCCTTCACGAATATCCTGTTTGATTGAACCCCAGTCAAAATCGTTATGCTTGAGATTTTTTTTGACTATACTCTTCACTATTTCCGTCGATTCATTAATCAGATCCTGACTCTCTTTTACAAATACAAATCCGCGCGTAACGATATGAGGATCAGACACGATACGCTGCTTTTTACGGTCGATTGTAACTACTGCAACGAAAATACCATCTTCTGACAACAGACGTCTGTCACGCAAGACAATGTTCCCGATATCACCGATACCTATCCCGTCGATCAGTGTATTATCTGCAGATACCTGTCCGCTTTGTGTCATTTTATTTTTAGCATAGCTAACGACGTCACCATTACTCAAAATAAAGATATTCTGATAAGGGATTCCTGTCTCATTTGCCAGGTCTGCATGGGCAGCAAGCATTCTGTATTCACCCTGAATCGGTATGAAGTAAGTCGGTCTCAGCAGGTTGATCATCAGCTGCAGATCATTAGGCGTCGCATGCCCGGACGCTTTCAGTCTGCTGGATAACTTGACTACTGTCCCACCGGCTCTATAAATCAGGTTTTCTGTCTCAGCTACCATGACTTCCATTGCTGTAGATGGGCTGGTAGCAATAAACACAAGATCCCCTTCTTTGATGTTCACCTGATCATGATTAGATGTAGCCATACGGTTGAGTGTTTTGATTGGCTCACCCGCTGATCCCGTTTCGAGAACCAGAATTTCGTCGTCATCATATTTATCGATTTTACTGATAGGTTCAATCAGATGTTCATCAGGCAGTGTCAGCTTGTCAAGATCCATGGCTGTTTCTAGAATAGCTTCCAGGTTCTTTCCAGTGATGAACACTTTTCTACCTGAACTGTGCGCCGCATTTAAAACCTGCTGAATTCTTAAAATATTGCTTGCTACTGCAGCCACGATAATCCTGCTGCTGGTATCCTGAAAGATATCAAGCACTTCTTCCTGGACTTTTTTCTCAGACACATTTTCAGTCTGACTTTCTGCGTCCCCAGAATCACTCAGCAGGGCCAGAACGCCTTCTTTACCTAAGTCTGCGATCTGAGAAAGATCTGTTCTGTACATGTCCTGAGAACTCTGATCGAACTTGAAGTTCCCGGTGTAGACAATGTTTCCTTCTTCTGTATGAACGGCGATTCCCATTGAATCTGGAATCGTATGGGTCGTACGGAAGAATTTGACTGTTGTTCCATTAAAGTCGATTTCAGTGTGTTCATCGATCACATGATAGTCATCGAAGGATGTCGACAGATTAGACTGACCCACAAACAGCTTAGCTAAAGCTATAGTCAGCTCTGAACCGAATACAGGAACATTAAATGTATCAAGGAAATAAGGCAGTGCGCCAATTGCATCTTCATGGCCATGAGTCAGAAAGACTCCGGTAATTTTGTCTTTGTTTTCTTCAAGATAACTGAAATCAGGAATGACCGCATCGATTCCGAACAGTTCATCTTCAGGATACATCAGTCCACAGTCCAAGACGAAAATATCGTCTCCAGATTCCAGTACATACAGATTTTTACCATTTTCTCTTACTCCTCCAAGAGGAATAATCTTTATATTACTCACAATCTTCCACCTCTAATACGCTTGTTACAGCATTTGATTTTATAGTTTATTTCACCTATGTACGTTCGCCCGTTATGTGCTTAACAGTTTCAGTATAGCATAGATATAGGCAAATGCCTACTTATCAGGTATACTGGTATGTGTCAAGACTTTGGCGGAAACTTTTTTTCTAGAGATGGTAACTCTTCAATTTTAATATTAAAATGGCTCATTCTGTGTGTTTCATTACCCAAACATTTTCTTCAGTTGTCCCATTGGACTT